>NZ_JANSHO010000012.1:0-8158 GCF_047502635.1 Synechococcus sp. RC10B2 | reverse complement strand
TCGCAGCCGGGAAATTGAGCAGCTGCGCCAGGCCATTCGGGAAAGCTATGAGCAAAACGTGGCTCAAGCGCAAGGCTTGAGAGACTTACAGGAAGTTGTCCGTGAGACCCGCTCGGACTTAGCACACTTGGCCGAATGGGCCGAGGAAGTAACTCAAGCTCTCATCACTCTCACTGCATTGCAACAAGAGCACGAACGCGCTATCCAGGCCATCAACCAGCGTCAGATCGAGAATGACCAGAGGTTTAACGTTCTCCTCGAAGAAGTGCGCTATCTTATTCGCAGACAGGGGCTAGATGGAAGCTCTTCTCCCCCTTCTGGTTGAGGAGGGGGATCCCTTCTAAGCAAAGCTCAGAGCTACAAGGACAGCTCTAGTCTTCATCCACTTCCCACTCCAACAGATGGGCATAAGGAGCCACCAGCTCGGGAGAGTAAAAGGCAATGGCCCGCAGGGTGTGCCAATCCTCCAGGCAGTCGAACACGTTGGGGTACTCGTTGCGCTCCAGACGCTCCGCAATGGCCGCCACATCGGCTGCAGTGAACTGGCGGGGATCCATGCCCTTGGGGAGGGCTTCTACTTTGGATCGGGCAGACATAGGCAGCCTGAACACGCTACAAGCCGATCTTAGCCTCTCGGCCCGACGCCCCCTGGCCGAAACCACGAATTTGTAGAGGTTCTACACAATGCAGGCTGGGTATCTGCCTTGCCTAGCGGAGGAGCTCGGCGTCCAAAACAGGCTCTGTCTGGGTAACGCGGTAATAGCCAGCCTGGGTGCGGACCGAGGCTTGGTAGGGGCTGGGCAAATCCAGCGAGCGCAAGGGCGGGATGTTGGTGCGCTGGTTCAGCAAAGTGGTGAAGAAGGCGGTGGTTCGCCGGGCCTGGGAGCGCACTACCTCTTCAGGGAAAACCACCGGATCCGCATCTCTGCCCCTATCCAGCAGGATCGCATCCAGGGCATCCCCCACCGGGTAAGAAGGATAGGCAATTTGGGCAAAAACAGCCCCCGCCGGGATCCCGGCGGCTAGACAGCCCAGAACAATCGCCAGGGTTAGACGCATGTGCTGTAGTTCCTCCTACGCTACTGTAGTTCGTTCCTCAACACCGGAAAAAGCAGAAGCTGGGCGTTGCCCACCAACCTTGACCCCCGGGGAGCCTACCTCTTGACCGGCAGCTAAGGCGGATTCTACCCGAAAGACTTCGGTTGACAACGGTTGCAGCCCCCAACATGACACGGGATCCCCCTGCCGACTAGGATCGGGATGCACTGTTTGAGAACCGTTGCCTGTGAGTGTTCGCGTTCGCCTTGCCCCTAGCCCAACTGGCAACTTGCACATCGGCACCGCCCGGACGGCGGTGTTTAACTGGCTCTACGCTCGCCGCCACGGTGGCCAGTTCATTTTGCGCATCGAAGACACCGACCGCGAGCGCTCTTCCCCCCGCTACACCCGCAACATCTTAGCAGGGCTAGCCTGGCTGGGACTGGATTGGGATGAGGGGCCCATCTACCAGTCCAACCGCATCGCGCGCTACCAAGCGGTGGTGCAGCAGCTTTTGGACCAGGGGCTGGCTTACCGCTGCTATGTCAGCGAGGTGGAGCTAGAAGCAATGCGCGCTGCGCAGAAGGCCGCCGGCAAGGCTCCCCGCTACGATAACCGCCACCGCTTTCTCACTGAGGAGCAGCGACGGGCCTATGAAGCCGAGGGTCGGCAGCCGGTGATCCGTTTCAAGATCGAGGAGCCCCTGGAGGTGTCGTGGGTGGATCTTATCCGCGGCCCCATTACCTGGAACACCCAGGATTTGGGGGGAGACATGGTGATCGCGCGGGCGGATGGCTACCCTCTCTACAACCTGGCAGTGGTGGTGGACGACATCGACATGGGCATCACCCATGTCATCCGTGGCGAAGACCATATCGGCAACACGCCTAAGCAGATCTTGCTCTACCGCGCTCTGGGTCATGAACCGCCGCAGTTTGCCCATTCTCCCCTGATCCTGAATCCAGAAGGGAAGAAGCTCTCCAAGCGGGATGGGGCGACCTCGGTGGCGGAGTTTCAGCAGATGGGCTTCTTGCCGGAAGCTCTCAAGAATTACTTGGCTTTGCTCAGTTGGTCGCCTCCCGATGGGGAAGAGATCTTCTCGTTGGAAAAGGCGGCTACGATGTTTGACTTCGACCGGGTCAACCGGGCTGCCGCTCGTTTTGATTGGGACAAGCTCAACTGGATCAACAGCCAGTACATCAAGCAGCTCTCCCCGGCAGAATTGGTGGAGCGGCTGACACCCTTTTGGCAGGCGGCGGGGTTTGACCTGGGATCCGTGCCGGATCCCACTTGGCTGGAAGAGGTGGCCTGCCTAATCGCCGAGGGCATCGACCGCCTGACGGAGGCTCCTCCCCTGAGCCGCTTTTTGTTTCAAGAGCCCCTCAGCTACTCGTTGCCGGCTCTGGAACAGTTGCGCCTGCCGGGGGTGGCGGAAGCGATGGCCGCCATGGCCACCACGTTGGCTGCTGCTGAGTTGCCCCAGCCAGTTTCCGCGGACAGCCTAAAACCGCTGGTGGAAGAGGTGGCCAAAAGCCAGGGGATGAAAAAGGGCCTGCTGCTGAAAAGCTTGCGGGCCGCCCTGACAGGGGATCTGCAGGGGCCGGATTTGATGGCCTCTTTTGCGCTGTTGCAGCGGCGGGGCTGGGCTTTGGGGCGGCTGGAGGCGGTGCAGAAGGTGGTTGCCTGAGTTCAGGCTGTTGGAGTTGACTTTTCTATTGCTTGCTGCTATGCCTTTGCAGGCTTTTGTCGATCCGGATTCCACTTTCTTGATCCAGCTTCAGGCTGCCAACCAAATCGTTCAGGAACTGGTGCTGCTCTCTTCGCAAGAGGCTTCAGAAGCGGCGGAGCCGGAGGTGTGGGAGCAAGGCCTGCTCAAGTTGGCTCAAACCCTAGTGCACCAGATGGTGAGCCGCCTGGGCGTGGCCTCCGCTCGCCTCTGGTTTTTCGACCCGCAAGAGGGTTGCTTTCGGTCGGTGGCCCATGCTGGCCTGCTCAGCCCTGCCCACGCCCAAATTGAGCGAATCTACCCCGATGACAGCCCTATGGGGCGTGTGGTCCAGCAAGGGTTGCCCCTCTTGAGCAACAACCCGGATCAAGAGGTCTGGATGCCTGCCCCGGAGTGGGTGAGGGCCAATGGCCTGCGGGGCTTTGTCGCCTACCCAATTAACCGCGGGGAGGAGCGGCTGGGCGCTTTGGCTCTGCTGAGCCGGACACCCTTGGAGGCCAGCTTTGTAGAAGTAGTGAAGTTTCTTTGTTCCTATACGGCCAGCGCCATTATCAATGCCAAGCTGCTGGAGCGCAGCCGCCGACAGGCGGTGCGGGAGGCGTTGCTCAACCGCATCACCAGCACTGTCCACCGCTTTCTGCAGTGGGATCAAATCGTCAGCACTGCCCTGAAGGAGCTGCAGCACGCCTTTCTCTCGAAAGGGGTGAAGGGGCTGAGCCGCTGTTGTTTTTACAGTATCAACCCGGATCAGGAGACGGTTCAGGTCACCCACGAGGCCCTAAGCCCTGGGCTGGCCCCGTCCCTGGGGCAGGTGTACCGGATCCAAGACTTTGGCTCGCTGTGCGAGCGGTTGCAGGAGGGGCAGGTGGTGCAAATAGCCCTGCATATGCAGCCGGCTCAGGAACATCTGTTGCCGCCGCAGGGACTGGCCGCTTTCCAGGCGCTACAGGCTCGCTCGGCGGTGCTGATCCCGTTGCAAGCGGTGGGCTCAGCAGGAGCCGGGCTGGGGGAAGCCGGCGGCAGGGATCCGCAGACGGGCCGATCCGACTTGGCTGCTGCGCCAGGGGGGATGATCGGGCTGCTGGGGGTATACCTAACTACACCCCACCCCTGGCAGCCGGAGGAGATTGACCTGTTGCGCTCGGTGGCCTACCAACTGGCGATTGCCCTAACTCGTTCCAGCCTGTTTGAGCGGGCCCATCGGCAGGCGGAACGGCTGGCGCTGTTGCACTCGATCACAGCGGCAATTCGCTCCAGCCTGGAGCCCACCACTCTCTTCCACGCGATTACCCAGCAGATTGGTGCGGCTTTTCAGGCGGATGTGTGTATCTTGGCCCTTTGGCAGCCGGAACAGGAGATGCTGCATCCTGTGGGCATCTATGCGCCGGAGCTCACCCCTGCCGTGCGCGTGAGCGGGACGGAGCCCTTGCTGGATGCCCCGCTGACGGGATCCCTCCAGAAGCCCTGGCCGGAGCCGGGGATCCCGCCGGAATTGTCGGAAACGGTTCAGGCCAAGTTGCGCTTGGCAGCCAGCCTGCTGACCACCTTGAAGGAGCCGGTGGTGGTGCCGGATGACTTGAAGCCGCAGCGGCAGGGAAGCGGGCTGTTGTGGGTGCCTTTGTTTGCCTCTGACCAGCCGCAGCGACAACAGGAAGTGTTGGGGGGTATTGCCCTGCTGCGCTACCCTCACGGCGGATCCCCCTGGCAGCCGGAGGATCTGGAGTTGGCGGAAGCCGTGGCCGAGCAGGCGGGGATCGCCCTCCAACAGGCGCAACTTTACGAGCAAACCCGCATCTCGGCCCAGCGGGAAAGCTTGTTGCGCCAGGTCGCCCAGCGCCTCAGCGGCACCTATGATCCCCACCAAGTGGTAGAGATTGCCCTCGAGGGCATGGCGGAAGTTTTGCAGGTCGATCGCTGTACTTTTGTGGCGCCGCGGAGCGGCTATGGGCCGAGCGCCCAACAGCCTGCAGCGGCTCCAGAACCCCTCGCCATTCTTCAGGAATACCGCCGTCAGCCGGGGATCCCTTCCCAGGTGGGGCAGACGTTGACCCCTGAGCTGAGCCAGCTCATTTGGGTAAGTTGCTACACCCATCTGGACACGCTGCTGATCCCCGATGTCCAAACCTTTCCGCTGCCCCTTCCCACCCGCCAGACGCTGTTGCAGAAGGGCATCCGCTCCCTACTGTGTGTACCTCTGGTTACCGATGCCAACCAGATTGCGGGTGTGCTCTGCGCCTCCATTCCGCCCCTGGCGACGGCAGGCCGGAAGCCTCCAACTGCCGATACTGCCCCCGAAGCCGCCGGATTTGCCCCTGCAGATAGGGACTTGGTGGAAGCGCTGGCAGACATTGCGGCAGTGGCGCTGCAGCGGGCCTCCTTCTACGAGCAGGTTCGCCGTCAAGAGGCGACGGCAGCAGCCTTGCAAGGGCTGACCGAGGGGCGAGAGGCGGAAAGTCGTCGCCTGGCCGCCGATCTGCACGATCAGACCCTAGCGGATCTGGGAGCTCTGTCTCGTCAGATTCAGGAGCTCGCCGGCGATCCGACCCTCAGCCCTGCCGGCCAGGCTCAGCTACGCGTCATGAGCGTCCAACTGCAGGAGACCATGGCCGAGTTGCGGGGGATCGTCGAGGATCTGCAGCCGCTGGCCATGCGGGCTTTTAACCTGGGCCCGGCTCTGCGCAGCCTTCTGGAACGGGCGGCCCAGCGTTCTCCTCACCCGCTTCTCACCCGCTTCGACAACCGCGCCGATGGCCTGCTCTCCCGTCTCAGCCCTGCCTGCCAAAGCAACATCTTTCGGATCGTGCAGGAGGCGCTGAACAACATCGTCAAACACGCAGGGGCACGGCGCATCGACATCACCATTCAGCCCAAGGTTCAAGCCGGTAGCGGCGCAGAGGAGCCTTCTGTCAATCCCGAAGCCCCTTACACCCACCTGGAGCTGAAGATCATCGACGATGGCCGTGGCATGCCGGAGTTCAACGGTGGGATCGATCCCGATCAGAAACCTGGCCACGGCCATGGATTGCTCAACATGCGCTACCGAGCCGAGCTAATCGGGGCAACCATCACCTGGCGCAACCGCCGCTTGGGTAGCGGCACAGTGGTGGAGCTGCAGATCCCTTTGCCCCCCCCTTCCTAAGCTTGCCCGGAGAACCCCCGCAGAACCTCCTCGGGATGGCAGTTTGCCTCAGGGATCCAGTCTCGTCGCCTTTGCCCCCGTCGTTCGGCAGGGAGCAACCCGCCCCTCAAGGCCGGGGAACCGCAGCGGCATGCCGGTTGGAGTCCAGAAATGCAAGGGCGCCACGCGCAAGATGGATGGCCTCATGCCTCGGTTCGCCGACCGACCACAGCGTAAAAGGGATCCCCGCCGGCCAAAAGGGCAAGCCAACCCAGGGGAGCAGGCCGCTGGATCACCTCGACGATCTCGAATCCCGGCACCGACTCAAAATAGCGCTTGACCAGCTCCACCCGCTCTGCTTCCGAGCCATCCCGCCAGGCCTGGATGGCCTTCTGGAAAAACATGCGATTGGAGAAGCTGACAATGAAAAGGCCCTGGGGCTTGAGGATGCGATGCACCTCGGCAAACACCTGCTCCGGCTGCTGCAGGTATTGCACCGAAACCGCGTTCAGCGCTGCATCAAAAGTGCAGTCCGGGAAGGGCAGAAGCGGGTTTTGGTTGAGGTTCTGGACGAAGAAATGGTCAAGCCGGGGGTTGGCGGCCAGTTCCTGAGCATTCATCCCATGCCCTTCCACATGGGCAAAGTTCATCTCCGGCGGCAGGTGGGAAACCCAACTGCTCATTAGATCGAGAATGCGGCTCTGAGGCCGCAAATACTCGCGGTAGAGATCGGTGAGCTGGCCGATGAAGCCGGCATCCACATGGGTTACGAAGCGGGGATAGTCGTAAAAGAGGGCATCGTCGCTGGGATCCAACTTGGAGCGCTGCCAATCTTCAAGAACCGCCATGGCCAAAATCTGTTGCAAAGCTTAATCAAAGCTAACATTCTGGAACTCCCTCGAAGGGAGCAGGCGTGATAGCGTAGCAGGGCGACGGTGGCCATTTTCCGAGGGACTTCTTGCCGTGATGTCTGCCTCTTACGCTTCCGCTACAGCTCGCTCCTCTTCTGCCGCTGGCTTTGACCTGCGCGACTATGTAACCGAACTGCAGCTCCACATGGCCCTGCAGGCCCGCAGCCTCACCCCTCCTCTACATCTCTCGCCAGCAAAGGACAGCCCTCTGGCCCTGGTGCAGCAAGCGCAGGCAGAGCTAGAGAAGTCCGTCTCCCGCCAGTGGCTTTGAGGGGCACAGCCTGGGCAAAATGCTCAGGCCAAACTCTTGCGCAGCACCCCCTGCACCAGCAGCACTGACACCACCACAAACCCTGTCAAGAGCCCCAGGGATCCCGCCAGGGTGAGTTCGCCCCAGGGGGCCTGCAGCACCACATCGGCAAAGCTCCAGGTGCTGCTGCGATAGACGTGGCGAATCGGCTCGATGGCAAAGGTGAGCGGGTTGAGGCTGGCCACCCAGCGAAGCCAGGTGGGCATAAAGCTGAGGGGAGCCAAAGCGGTGCTGGAAAAGATCAGCGGCAGATTCACCAAAAAGATAAAGGCCAGCAACTGCTGGTGCCCCGGCATGGCAAAGGCCAGGCCCAAGCTCAGGGCGGTGAAACCCAAGACCAACAGGCCCACGATCAACGCCACCACCGCCAAGCCCGGCCCGTCCGGGATCCCGCCGCCGAGGACGTAGTCTGCCCCCACGATCACCGCCGTCTGCAGCAGCGCCAAGCTGACGATGAACAGGCTAGAGGCCAGCACAATGGAAAAGCGAGAGGTGAGGGGAGCCACCAGCAATCGGTTTAAAAATCCGAACTCCCGGTCGAAAATCACCGGCACACCGGCGTTCAAGGCCCCGCCAAAGGCCGTAAACACGATCACGCCTGCCCCCAAAAACTGGGTGTAGTTTTGTCCGGCCCCGAAAATGCCGGCAGGGGCATTCTGGAACAAGGCCCCGAACAAAATCAGCCAGAGCAGCGGCTGGATGATGCCGACCAGCAGGGTGGCGGGGCGACGCTGCAATTGGATAAACAAGCGGCGGGCGAGGGCAAAGGTCTCCTGCCAAAAGTCGGCTGTAAATAGAGGAATCGGGTTGGATTGGATGGGGGAAGCGGCAGAGGTCATACCAAGGCTCCTGCAATGTTGCGATCAATAATCATCAATGCAATCTTCAATCGATCAATCAATATCAATGGAACTTTGTACATATCAGCTTGTAATCAGTATGGCTCAATTGGGGAGTTAGGGATCGACGTGGGGAACCGTTGCATTGCTCTTGAAAATGAAGTTACAGCCTGTTAAGGGCTCAAGGGGTACAATAGCAGCACTTAGCAAACCAAC
>NZ_JANSHO010000011.1:0-29465 GCF_047502635.1 Synechococcus sp. RC10B2 | reverse complement strand
GCGATGCTGGGCAAAGTTCTGCTTTGTTCAGCGTTGCATAAGTCTTTCGGAGCGGACTTCCTCGGCAAGAAAGGATTCTGTCCCGCAGTCGAGGCCATCAAAGGCCAGAGCCATTGCTTGCGGATCCAGATCGCGCATACGGGCTCCCCCATGGAAATGCTCGGGATCCCATCTAGAATAGGCGACGACAGGGCGAGAGAGGAGGCGAGCTGCGGTGACCTTCGCCCAGTGGCTGGGGCTGGCAGCATTGCTGGGTTTGCTGGTTCTGCTCTGGCAGATCCGGCAGATCCTGCTGTTGGTGTTTGCGGCCATCGTCTTGGCAGTAGCTTTGGATACCTTAGCCCAGATCCCGCAGCGCTACGGCTTTCGCCGCGGCCCCTCGCTCCTCATCACCGGTTTGACGGTTCTGGTGGGGGCGATTCTGGTGGGGCTGATCGTGGTGCCTCCCTTGGCGGATCAGTTGCGGCGGCTGTTTACCGATGGGGTGCCCGCCGGGATCGTGCAGGCGCAGCGGCTGTTCGAGAGCCTCATCCTCTCGTTGCCGACGGATATCGAGCTGCCGACGCTGCGGGAGTTGGCCAATAGCTTGGTGCCCCAGGCCACCGAGTTGGTGCGCCAGGTGCGCGACTTTTTCTCCGAGTCCTTCACCGCCTTTTTCGCCACCCTGCTCAATCTGTTGTTTGTGATCATCCTCACCATCCTGTTGTTGGTGGATCCCCAGGCTTATAGCCGCGCCTTTGTCTCGGTTTTCCCGGCCTTCTACCGCCCCCGCGTCCGCTACATCCTCAAGCGCTGCGAGCTGGCGCTGCGAGGGTGGCTGGTGGGGATCCTGTTCACCAGCAGCTTGGTGATGCTGCTAAGCGGCATTGGCCTCTGGATTTTAGGTGTGCCCCTGAGCCTGGCCAACGCGGTGCTGGCGGGACTGTTTAATTTCATCCCCAACATCGGCCCCACCCTGAGCGTGGTTGCCCCCATGCTGGTGGCCCTCACCGACGCCCCCTGGAAGTCCCTAGCAGTGCTAGGGCTGTACATCTTCATCCAGCAGCTTGAAAGCAGCGTCTTTACCCCGCTTGTCATGTCGCGCCAGGTGTCGCTTTTGCCCGCCTTGACGCTGATAGCTCAAATCACCTCGGCCTTTTTCTTCGGGGTGCTGGGCCTATTCTTGGCCGTGCCCTTGGCGGCCATCCTGCAGGTGTGGATCCAGGAGGTGCTGATTCGAGATGTGCTGGATCCCTGGCAGGGATCCCGGGCCCGCCCCTTGCCCCTGGCCAAGGGAGATGGGATCCCGGCTTCCCAGGAGAAGCGGAAGCCTCTGCAGCCGGAGAACGAGAACGCCATCCTGCTGCCGTGAGGGTAGAGAAGTTACGGGAGCCGCGGGAAACGTAATCCTCCTTCACATTTCTTCCACAACTGCAGAGACGCTTCTATAGTGAGGATCCCGTCTCCATCCGTCAAAGGATCGGAACCGCCATGTCCCACTTCACCACCTTGCAAGTGCAAATCAAGGATGCCGACCTGCTGGAAGAGACCCTGAAGGAATTGGGCTACACCGTGGAGCGGAACGCCAGCCTGCGCGGCTACCTCTGGAACCGCACCCGCGCCGATCTGGTGATCCGGCAAAAGAACGGCTTCGACATCGGCTTTCGCCGCAACGGGGATCACTATGAGCTTGTGGTGGATCTGTGGGGGGCGGGCATCGATCCCCAGACCTTTCTGGAGCCGATTTTGCAGCGCTACGCCCACAAGAGCTTGCTGCGCTCTGCCCGGCAACAGGGCTTCGCCATCGAGGCGGAGGAGCATCTAGAGGATGGCACCATCCGCGTAGTGGTGGGGCGCTGGGTGTAGCCGGGCCCATTGGCATCCGCTCATGCTCAGCAACTCCCGACCCTTGGTGGGCACAGGTGAGGGATCCCGGCCCCGCCCTTGGGATCTGGTGTTGGGAGGACGAGCCGCAGCCGGCGGTGCCCCGGCCCACGCCTTAGTTTTGGGGGGGCTTGAGGGGGCGCGGCGACGGCTCACCCAGGGCGACGAGGCGGTGCGTCTGGCCACCTTGCCCCAGCTGCTGCAGTACGGGCCGGCAGGCCTGGCCGAACTGATCGAAGCACTTGCTGGCAACACCTCCTGGGCGGTGCGCCTAGAGGCCTGGCGGCTGCTCTCCCAGCTCGAGCAGCCGGAGGCAGAGGAAGCCTGTCGAACCTACAGCCCCTTTCGCCCGGTGGGGGGTGCCCAGGGGGTCATCGTGGCCTATCGGCGCGGGGAGCGGAACTTTGCCTACGCCGACTTGGAGGGAGTGGATCTGCAAGAGGCGCGGCTGGGGGGTGCCAACTTCTACGAAGCTAATTTGAGAAAGGCCAACCTGGGTCTTTGCAACTTCAACGGCGCCCACCTGCGCCAAGCGGATCTGCGCCAAGCCAATTTGCAAGGGGCCAAGCTCAGTGGCGCCCTCCTAGAAGGAGCGGATCTGCGGGGAGCCGACCTGAGGGGGGTAAAAGTCAGTGGCACCAGCCTGCGCGGATCTCAGCTTTCAGACGCCACCCACTTGGAGGAGCGGCTGCGCCACATCTGGCAGTTGCAAAACTGGGGGGGAGAGGGGCAGGATCTGGCCGGCCAAGACCTCAGCAAAGCTGACCTGCGGGGGCTGGTGCTGCGGCAAATTTGTCTAAGGGGAGCCAACCTCAAGCGGGCGGATCTGCGCGGATCCAACCTGGAGGAAGCGGATCTGCGGGGGGCCGATTTGCAGCGGACAGATCTCCGGGGGGCCAACTTGCAGAATGCCGACCTAGAGGGGGCCGATCTCCGCGGCGCCGAGCTGCGCCAGGCCCAGTTGCAGGGAGCTAACTTGCGCCGCGCCGACCTCAGCGGGGCTAATTTGGAGCAAGCCAACCTAGAAGGCGCCCAGATCGAGGGCCTCAAGCATAGCGGCGCCCGGATTGCCGGCCTGATCTTCCCCGACGGCACCCCCCTCAAGCCCTGGTGGTGGTAGGCTGACCACCGCTGCCAAATCCAAAGGAATCCCAAGATCCCCAAGCCCCCGCCCCAACCTGGAGCAGCATGAGAGTAGAGATACCTAGGGGGTACGGCTATGGTTTTGGCAGAACAGCTCTCAACCAAACCGCTCACCGACGACGAACTGCGCAAAATGGACGCCTACTGGCGGGCCGCCAACTACCTGTCGGTGGGGCAGATTTACCTGATGGACAACCCGCTGCTGCGGGAACCTCTAAAGCTAGAGCATGTGAAGCCGCGCCTGCTGGGGCACTGGGGCACCACACCGGGGCTGAATTTTATCTACGTGCATCTCAACCGCATCATCAAGCGGGAAAACCTCAACGTCCTCTACATCACCGGCCCCGGCCATGGCGGCCCCGCTCTGGTGGCCAACACGTACCTGGAGGGCACCTACAGCGAGGTGTACCCCAACATCGGCCAAGATGCCGACGGGATGCGCAAGCTCTTCAAACAGTTCTCCTTCCCCGGCGGCGTGCCCAGCCACGTGGCCCCAGAAACCCCCGGCTCCATCCATGAGGGGGGAGAGCTAGGCTATGCCCTGGCCCACGCCTTTGGGGCGGCCTTCGACAACCCCGATCTGTTGGTGGCCTGTGTAGTCGGGGATGGAGAGGCGGAAACCGGCCCTCTGGCTGCTTCCTGGCACTCCAACAAGTTCCTCAACCCCATCCACGACGGGGCAGTGCTGCCGATTCTCCACCTCAACGGCTACAAGATCGCCAACCCCACCATCCTGGGCCGCCTCAGCCGTGAAGAGCTGCAGAGCCTGTTTGTGGGCTATGGCTACAAGCCTTACTTCGTAGAAGGCTCCGATCCGGCCCAGATGCACCAGTTGATGGCCGCCACTTTGGACACGGTAATCCACGAGATCCAAGAAATCCAGCAGCATGCTCGTACCAAGGGGGATCCCAGCCGTCCCCAGTGGCCGATGATCATCCTGCGCACCCCCAAAGGCTGGACGGGCCCCAAAGAGGTGGACGGCAAAAAGGTGGAGGATTTCTGGCGCTCCCACCAGGTGCCGCTGGCGGATCTGGCCAAGAAACCAGAGCACCTCAAGATCCTGGAAGAGTGGATGCGCAGCTACAGACCGGAAGAGCTCTTCGACGAAAACGGCCGCCTGCGGCCCGAGCTGCAGGAGCTGGCCCCCAAAGGGGAAAAGCGCATGGGCGCCACCCCCTATGCCAACGGCGGCCTGCTGACGCGGGAGCTGAAAATGCCGGATTTCCGCCGCTACGCCGTGGACGTGCCGCACCCCGGCACCCTCGAAGCCGAAGCCACCAAGGTGCTGGGGCAATTCTTGCGAGATGTGATGAAGCTCAACCCCCACAACTTCCGCCTCTTTGGCCCCGATGAAACTGCATCCAATCGCCTGGACGCCGTGTTTGAGGCCAGTGACCGCACCTGGGTGGCGCCTATCTACGACTACGACGAGCACCTCTCCCCCGATGGGCGGGTGATGGAGATCCTGAGCGAGCACGTCTGCCAGGGCTGGCTGGAGGGCTACCTGTTGACAGGCCGCCACGGCTTTTTCTCCTGCTACGAAGCCTTCATCCACCTGGTGGACTCCATGTTCAACCAGCACGCCAAGTGGCTGAAGACCACCCGCCACATCCCCTGGCGGCGGCCCATCCCCTCTCTCAACTACCTGCTCACCTCCCACGTGTGGCGGCAGGATCACAACGGCTTCAGCCACCAGGATCCCGGCTTTCTGGATCACGTGGTCAACAAGAAAGCCGATGTTATCCGCGTCTACCTGCCCCCGGATGCCAACACCCTGCTCTCGGTGGCGGATCACTGCCTGCGCAGCCGCCACTACGTCAATGTCATCGTGGCGGGGAAACAGCCGGCCCTGCAGTACCTGGACATGGATGCCGCCATCAAGCACTGCACCCAGGGCTTGGGGATCTGGGAGTGGGCCAGCAACGACCAGGGCTCGGAGCCGGATGTGGTCATGGCCTGCTGCGGCGATGTGCCGACGATGGAAACCCTGGCGGCGGCGGACTTCTTGCGGCAGCACCTGCCGGACATCAAGATCCGGGTGGTGAACGTGGTAAACCTGATGAAGTTGCAGCCGCCCAGCGAACACCCCCACGGCATCAGCGACAAGGAGTTTGTCAGCATCTTCACCCCCGATAAGCCCATCGTGTTTGCCTTCCATGGCTATCCTTGGCTCATTCACCGCCTCACCTACCGCCGCCCCAACCACCACAACCTACACGTGCGCGGCTACAAGGAGGAAGGCACCACCACCACTCCCTTCGACATGTGCGTCCTCAACCAGGTGGATCGCTTCAACCTGGCCAACGACGTGTTGGAGCGGGTGGAGCGCTTCAAATACCGGCGGGATCACGTCCAGCAGTTGATTCGGGACAAGCTGGTGGAGCACAAGCAGTACATCTGCAAGTACGGCGAGGATCTGCCCGAGGTGCGCAACTGGAAGTGGCCCTACTAGTGGATCCCCCTTCCCCCAACTTTCACCTCTAGCCGCCGGCAGGGTAGAGTTTTCTTGGGCTCTCCTGCCGGAGCGTTCTGGGCGGTTGTGCTGGAGGTTGAGAATGTGAGGGGTTCAGAACGGGTGGATGCGGATACCCTTCCCCGGCTGGAAGAGGCGGACTGGGGAGGGATGGCCCTCTCCTTAGTTCTCGGCCTGGCCCTCTCAGCGCTGGTCATCGGGATCCGGCCCCAGGTGGCCGTCCCCTTTGGATTGAGCGTGCTGGGCTCGGCCCTGCTGGGATCCCTGCTTCTCCCGGTCTTGCGGCGCTGGAAGGCAGGCCAGGTCATCCGCGAGGAGGGGCCCCAGTCCCACCACAAAAAAGCGGGCACGCCGACCATGGGTGGCCTTAGCTTTTTGCCCGTAGGGCTGCTGGTGGCCGGCATCGGGAGCGGCTGGGATCCCCAATGGCTGGCGGTGGCCCTACTGACCCTGGCTTACACCGTGGTTGGCTGGCTGGACGATTGGCTGGTCATCCGGCAGCGCTCCAACAAGGGGTTGTCTGCCAAATCGAAGCTTTTACTCCAAGTTGGGATCGGCCTGGTTTTCTGTGGCTACCTGGCCTGGCAAGGGATCCCCACCGTTCTCACCCTGCCGGGAATAGGCGCCCTCCCCCTGGGCTGGCTGTTCTGGCCCTTGGCCTTGTTTGTGCTGGTGGGCACCAACAACGCCGTCAACCTCGCCGACGGCATGGACGGCCTGGCGGCAGGGATGGTGGCCCTTGTCCTGGCAGGGCTGGGGCTGACGGCAGCGGATCCCGTTTTGGCGCTCGTGGCCTTTGCCTTGAGCGGCGCCTGTCTGGGCTTTCTGGTGCACAACCACCACCGGGCCCGCCTGTTTATGGGCGATACCGGATCCCTGGGGTTGGGGGGCGCTCTGGCGGGGCTGGCGCTGTTGGGGGATCAGCTCTGGGCCCTGGCCTGGATGGGCGCGGTGCTGGTGGCAGAGGCCCTGTCGGTGATCCTGCAGGTGGGCTACTTCCAATACACCAAACGCAAAACCGGACAAGGCAAACGGCTGCTGCGCATGTCGCCCTTGCACCACCATCTGGAGCTGGGGGGCTGGTCGGAGGTGCAGGTGGTGGGGTGCTTCTATGGGCTAACGGCGCTATTGGTGGGGCTGGGCTGGGCCTGGTGGCACTGGGCCGGCGCTTGAGAGGCAGAGGATCCAGGGGTACCACGGCAGGGGCCAAGCGCCGAAGCCGGACTTGGGGCTGCTTTCGGGGTTGGGAGGAGGTCTAAACTGACTTAAGGGTTGTGGCTTGCCCTGGGCAGAGATTTGTCCATGGGTACAGCATCCTGTCCCCAACCCAAATGGCTGCAATTTCAAAAATGGTTGAAAAGGGCTTCTAGGCCGCCCGCAGAGCCCTCTAAGGCTGCAGGATCATCGACCAAAAGCCGCTCTCTTCATTCCAAAAGGGCGCCAGCGACTCTCCCACCACGTTCGGCCCCCAGTAGCGAGCGGTTCCATCCAGGGTAAAAGCCACCACAATATCGCCGGGGCCGATCTGCAATGGCTCCTCGCCCAAACTCAGCACCAGCCCCTCGCTGCCCCCTTCTCCGGGCGCAAAGTCCCAGTGGGCCGTTTCCGGGTTGAGCAGCCGTCCACCGCTGCGCATCAAGATCACCAGCCGAATCGGGTGAGGGGTGCGATTGCCGACTCGAAAGGCTCCTGTGCGGGTGGAGGTGGGGAAGGCAGACTCTGAGGGCAGGACAGGAGCTGCATTCCCCTCGAAGGAGCCTTGTGGGGATTTTAACATCGGCTGGGCTGCCAACCCCCGAACGAGAGCCAGACCCCAAACCAAAGCGGCAGCCAACCCCAGGGATCTCTGGCGCAGCTTGCCCCGCAAGGTCCCTTTCGGCGGCCCGCCGGCAACAAGAGCGGCAACAGCTTGGGTGATACAGGCAGGAAATGAGCGGATGGAAACAGACATCAGATTACCGCAACCAGGAGTGCTACATGCCGGATTGAGAAAGAAGCTGAGCGACCGTGACCTCGCCATTGGTGAGCAGATCCAGCCCGCAGGCGGCGTCGCGCTCAGAATAGGACGGTTGTTCAGCCACGCTAACACCTCTATCCTTGTCTGTTCTTCAATATTCATTCAACCTTCTCTCGGAAGGCGAAAACCGCTCCCCCCTCCCACCTGCAGTCGGCTGGGATCCTTCTAGGGGTTGACCGCTCGGCATTTCCACCCTTGCGGGCTGCGCTCATACAGAGTCCGTCGCTGGGGATAGATCGCATCTCCCTTGAGCTGGAGGTGATCCACCTCCGTTGGATCCAACAGCAGTAGGACAAATGTCGGCGGTGGCAAAGATGCCTTTTCGGGGGGCAGCTCTTCAACAAAAGCCTCGGGTGGGGCAAGAGGGCCTTTAGGTTCCGGCCAGAACCAGAGCAGCCGTCCTTTTTCCGAGATTTGTTGCCACAACTGTTGTCGGTGCTGCTGCGCCCGAGGATCCGGGTGGTCGGCGGTGATGGCCTCGAGAGTGCCGGCAATGCGAAATTGCTCGCGAGTTTTACAGAAGTACCAGCAGATCTGGGCCAGTGGGCAGTGGGCGATCTGGCAGATCTTCTCGCTGCGGCTGTCCACCGCCAACTGAATGCGGTCGGTATCCCCCAAAAATCCCCGGAAGACCACCGTGCGGTTGCGCGGGTGCCCCCAAGGATCCACCGTAGCCAACTGCAAATAGCGCACACCCGCGTCGCTGCGGTTGCGGTGCAAGGCCGCCTGCAGCAACGTCCGCCAAGAGGGATCCCCAGCCGGGTTATCCTTCAACTCGTTCATAGGGGTGCGCAGGTGCCAGCCGAGACTTTAGCCGGGAGGGGGAGGAGCTTCCGATTGCGGATCCCTGGCCTGTCCTAGTGAGGATTCCGGCCGAACGGAATGGGAATCCAGACCAGTTGGGCGAAGGGAATGAAAGGGATGCTCCAGACAGCCCTCTGCCAGCCCCTCGAAGCGTTCCGGCACCGGCTGTTTCACCGGCAATTTCTGGAGCACCAGAGCGAGATACTCGCTGTACCATGGGGAGCGAGCTTCTCGCACCTTGTGCCACACCGAGCGCGACATCAACAGCGTCCGCTCCACGTCCCGGGCTCCCAGCTTGAGCAAAAATTCCTCCCGTTCCGGCTGGTAATCGGTGGAGGCCAAAGCTAAAGCCTGCGGCGGATAGGCTTGGGTGAGCCGGGCCATCTTGGCCATGAGCTCAGGATAGAGCCAGGTGTAGGCGGGGTGAACCGTAAGCTTGGCCACATGCGGCTGCTGCCCGGTACGATCCAACTTCAGGTTGAAATAGCCGATAGCAGTTTTCCGCTCCGGCTCATAGACACACATCTCCACCCGTTCCGTTTGGCTGATGACGCATTTGGCCTGATCTAGGAGCCAATCCAGCGGGCTGGTGCGAAAATCGCTCACGTCGCGGTCGTATACCTGGCGCACGGTGGCCGGCATGGATCCCGTATCCAGTTGGTAAATGGCGTAGGCATCCCGGTTGGTCACCGGCACCAAGTTGGGCAGCATGGGCTCGTGCTGGCTGAGGGCGGCCAGAATCTCGGGCCGGATCGACCAGTAGGTAATCTGGGCCAGCGGTTGGAAGCCGTTGTGGCGGTAGAGGGCCATCGCCCCCTTGTTGTGGATGTTCACCTCCAAGATCCAGGTGCGGGCCTCGCGAAAGTGCTCCATGCAGTGTCTGAGCAACTTAGAGCCGATTCCCTGCCGCCGGGCGGAGGGCACCACAGCAATGTGATCCACCCGCCAGGTGCTGCGGGAATGATTAAAGGGAGAAACTTGAATGACCCCCTGGATTTTGCCCTCCAGCTCCGCCACATGCACCGTAAACATGTGCTGAAAACGGTTGGGAAACAGGCTCAAAGTTTTCAGGGGGCCATACCACTGGCGCAGCCGCCGCACCTGGCGACGAATGTCCACCGAGCGGCCGCTGTACTCTTCATCAAAAGCTTGAGCCAAAATCTCCTCCACCGCCTCCAGATCACCCAGTTGAGCCGGGCGGAGAATCAGTTCGGGAGCCTCCTTAGGAGCTTTGGAATCCGGGTTGGGCTTTTCCGCAGGGTTGTCCATGCCAAAGTGTGGGCGGGAGAATACTCAAAGCATAGCTCAGGATCCCCCACTTCTTCTATCTAAGGGGGGCGTTGCTGCCACAAATGAGATTATCGGGCTTTCCGTTGGCCTTTGGCCAATCAGGCCCCCGCATCCAGCAACGCCAGGTTGCGGAAGGTAAAGCGCTTTTCCACAGGGCCGGTTTCCGTCTCTGTTTGAATGCGCCGCTCCGAGAGGATATAGTACTTGCCCACTTTGGTGTAGAGATCTTCAAATTGGCTGCGCCCACCCTTCTGCTCGCCAGTCTTGGCGTCGTGATAGACGGAGTCGTAGCGGTGGGAGAGGTAGCCTTCGCCCGTGTCGTGGCTGCTGAAGGTGTGAATAGTAACCACCATACCGTGAATATGCCGATGCACCATGGTAACTTGGTTGTCGCGCACGTGGTAGCGATCCCCTTCGGCTTTGCCGCCCACCAGGATCTCCACGGTGCCATCGGGTAGGATCTGGCCATAGCGAAAAGTGTTGTTCCCGTGGGTCTCGGCGAAGCTGCGGCGCACCCGGTGAACGGCAATCTCCCAAAGTTGATTGTGAATGGCTTTCCGGGCTTCCTCATCCTCCACGCCCGTAACCGTCGCTTTTAGGTCTGCCCCCACTCGCACCTGGCCCACAAAAGTGCGCTCCCCATCCCAGTAGGTGACCTCGGCGCTGTAGCCCGGAAAGTCGGGATCCCAGGTGTAGCGATTTTCGTAGGCGGCCCGAAACAACTCTTCGGCAGAAACTTGGGTCGCGGTCATCGAGTGTCTCCTGTCTTACTGGCAAGCGCTTCTCATGACCATCCATCATACTGCCCCTTGCTGCCAGGCTATCCCCCTAGCCGCCCGCGGCAGGAACCTGCGTTTGTTGACATACTCTCTACGCCCAGGGCCTGCTTCCCCACAGCGATCAGCCAGGGGTTTTCGCGCCACAAAGAGCTGACATAGCTAATTGCCCATCCGCCGCTGTTAGGATAGAGGCATAGCCACTGGAGCTTCTCTTCCTTCGTCACCCTAAGTTTTGGCCTGCAAGTTTAGTTGCTGCTTTGATCCCCGGAGTATTCTCTGGAAAGAGCCTTTCTATTTTTGGTGGGTGAGGAGGAAGATTGAGAGATTTTTTTGACAATCGCGTCGGCAGGACGGAATCCCTAGCGCCTAACCTGTCGCCGGCCCAGACCAGAGTGGCAGCCCCGCCGGAGATGATGGGGCCAGTGCTGAAAATTGTCGGCAAGCAGACCTTGAGCGGCCACATTCCCATCGGCGGCGCGAAAAACTCAGCTTTGGCGCTCATGGCGGGATCCCTTTTGGCTCCTGCAGCTTGCCGAATTCACAACGTGCCGCGCCTGCTGGACATTGAACGCATGGGGCAGATCCTGACCAGCCTGGGGGTTAAGGTGTCCCATGTGGGCAATACCCTTGACCTGGACGCCAGCTCCCTCAAAACTTCCCAGGCGCCCTACGAGTTGGTCAGCCAGTTGCGGGCCAGCTTCTTCATCATCGGGCCGCTGCTGGCGCGGCTGGGAGTGGCCAGAGTTCCTCTGCCCGGCGGCTGTGCCATCGGCTCGCGTCCGGTGGATCTGCATGTGCGGGGCCTGCAAGCGTTGGGGGCAACGGTTCAAATCGAGCACGGCGTGGTTCATGCCTATGCCCGCAAGCTGGTGGGAACCCGCATCTACCTTGACTATCCCAGCGTCGGCGCCACCGAGACGCTGATGATGGCCGCTACGCTGGCCGAAGGGGAAACGGTGATTGAAAATGCTGCCCAAGAGCCGGAGGTGGCCGACTTGGCCCGTTTTTGTCAGGCGATGGGAGCCCGCATCCGTGGCGTGGGCACCAATACGGTTGTGGTGGTAGGGGTGCCGCGCCTGCACGGCACCGAGTACACGGTCATTCCCGACCGCATCGAGGCCAGCACCTACCTCATTGCCGGGGCCATCACCCGCTCCGAACTCACGGTTGGCCCTGTTATCCCGGATCACCTGCGAGCGGTGATTGCCAAGCTGCGCGACATGGGGCTGCGGGTGGAGGAAGAAGGCCCCAACCGGCTGCGCATTGCCCCGGCTCAACTCAGTTCGGGCTGGCTTTGCCAGGCAACCGATATCCAAACCTTGCCCTATCCAGGTTTTCCCACCGATGTGCAGGCGCCGATCATGGCCTTGGCTGCCCTGAGCGAGGGCAGTTGCACCATCGAGGAGACGGTGTTTGAAAACCGCATGCACCACATTCCCGAGCTCAACCGCATGGGGGCGGATATTCGTCTCAAGAACCGGGTGGCCATTGTCCGGGGGGTGCCGTCGCTGTCGGGAGCGCCGGTGGTGGCCACGGACTTGCGGGCGGGGGCAGCTCTGGTGTTGGCTGGCCTGGCGGCTGAGGGCTGCTCTACTATCCACGGGCTCCACTACATCGACCGCGGCTACGAAGCTATCGATGAAAAGCTGCGCAGCGTTGGGGCCAAGGTGTATCGCTGTAACAACCCGGCAGGGATCCCGGCCACCCCTCAGCCTGAACAAGCTGATGGAAAGGGGATCCCATTGCAGAATTGGCCCACTTGAGCCTACGCCGTTGGGGGGATCCGCCGGCCCCCTCCCCCTTGTTTTCTTGAGGGAAAAAGGATGCGGTAGGCTAGGAGCCGACAGCCCAAATTCAGGGAGAAGGGGTTGGGGATCGAGAGCCATGTCCCAAGTGTACGACTGTGTCATCGTCGGCGCTGGCCCTGCCGGCGGCTCGGCCGCCTATCACCTGGCCAAGCGGGGGCGCTCAGTGCTGGTCTTGGAGAAGGATCCTTTGCCCCGCTACAAACCCTGTGGCGGCGGCGTTTCTCCCATGGTGGCGGCCTGGTTTGACTTCGATTTCAGTCCCGCCATTTCGCTGAAGATCCGGCAAATTCGCTACACCTGGCGGGGCGGGGATCCGGTCGTGGCCGACCTGGATCTGAAAGAGCCGGTATGGATGGTGCGGCGGGAGGTCTTCGACCATTACTTGATCCAGCAGGCGCAAAAGCAGGGGGCAGCACTCCAGACGGAATGTCCCGTCTCCGGCATTGAGTGGCAGAGCGACCGCTGGCAAGTGATGACAGCCACCGGCCCGGTCTGGGGTCGGTATGTGATCGGGGCCGATGGGGCCAAAGGCTCGATGGCCAAGTGGCTCGGCTTTCAAAACCGGCAGCGCCGCCTGGCTGCCGCCCTGGAAGCAGAAGTGCCCGTCTCAGAGCCAAAAACCGCAGCCGCCCATTTCGACTTTGGCGCCGTGAGCAACGGCTACATTTGGAACTTCCCCAAAGCCGATGGCTACTCCATCGGGGCAGGCACCTTTCGGGGTGGCGAAAAACAAAACTTGCGGGAAATCGCCGCCGAGTATGCCCAAAGCTTTGGTGTGGACTTGAAATCGGTCAGGCAGTTTGGCCATCCCATCTGTCTTTGGGAGGGGGATCAACCCCTGCACAGCCAAAATGCCCTCCTGGTGGGAGATGCTGCCTGTGTCGTCGATCCGTTTACCGCCGAAGGGATCCGCCCCTCCCTCCTCACTGGCATGCTGGCAGCGCGGGCCATCGACCAAGCCCTGGCGGGAGATACCGAAGCCCTGGCGAACTACTCCGCCCGCGTGCAGCAGGAGTGGGGCTCAGAGATGCGTTGGGCCAAGCGGATCGCGGCGCTGTTCTACCGCTTTCCGGGCGTCGGCTACAGGGTAGGCGTCAAGCGACCGGGAGCCACTCGGCGCATGGGCCAGATCTTGGCCGGTGAGCTGCGCTACAGCGATGTGGCCAGCTCGGCCATTCGCCAGTTGAGCGCTGGCCTGTTGGCCTAGGCCGGCCGCTGGGAGAGGGGGGCGGGATCGTCGAAGCGCCTGCTGATCAGCAGGCAGTTGCGGCCATCTGCCTGGCGAGTATAGCTCAGGTGGGTGGAGAGAGCCTTCATCAGCCGAATACCCCGTCCCCCCTCGGATTCGACCTCGGCGTCGGGGGGCCTGCTGGCTGCTCGGTTCTGGAAGAATTCCTCCAAGTTGAACTCCTGCCCTTGATCCCAGATGCGCAGCTCCAGCTCCTGGGGCATCAGAACCAGCTCGATATCGATGGGTGTACTGGGAGACAAAGTGCGGTGGGCATGGCGAACGGCGTTGGTAAAGCCCTCCGCCAAGGCCAACTGGCATTCCAACCAGATGGGGCCCGGAATGCCGGCGTCGCGGAAAGACTCAAACCACGTCAAAACTTGGCTGAGAGCATCCAGGGTTGTGTCTACTCTCAGCGCAAAGGTCTGCTTTTCCCCCGACGGGATCCCTGCCGCGTTCAAAATCGAACCCCAAAGCTCAGACTGTTGCCTGGGCCCTCGCCCTCACCAGGGATCGGACCAGTTGATTCTAGACTAAGGCGCTGTTCAAGCCTGCCAACCCCCAACTTTGGGGGGGGCCACTAGGGGGCGATGATGAGATCCACGCGGCGGTTTCGCTGTCTCCCTTCCTCCGTATCGTTGTCGGCCACCGGCAGGGTGGGGCCAAAGCCAGAGGTTGTCCAGCTGATGGGGTGGTCTTCCGGCAACAGGTTAGCTAAGTAGTCTTTCACAGCGTTGGCGCGGCGCAGGGAAAGGTCGAGGTTATAGTTCAAGGAACCGATGTTGTCGGTGTGGCCGTTGACTTGAACGCGGGCGCCGGGCATTTCCCGCAAAGATTTGGCCACTTCTGCTAACAGGGAGGCCGCCTCAGGCCGAATCTCGGCCTTGTCGAAGTCGAAGAGCAGATCGCCCGGCAGGCTAATGGTTCGGGTTCCCACCTGAAAAGAGGTAGGGGTCGGCGTTGCGGTGGGGGCAGGGACGCTTGCTCCCTCCGGGGCGATCTCGGCAGTGGTGGCCGATTCTCGCCTCGGCTCAGGGGCCGCTGCTGGGGAAGACAGCCGTTGCAGCCGCGACTCCAGTTCTTCAACGCGGATCAAAAGCTGGATGGCCTGCTGGCGGAGTTCTCGAATCTCCCTTTCCAGATCCGTGGAGCCGCCGTGATTTGGATTCCCCTTTGGTGAATCTGCATCTGGGCTCACCGCTGGGAGACTGGCCTGGGGTGGAGACAGGGTGGGCAGGAGCGGCGGCGTGTTGGCCTGCGGCTGGGGAACTGGCAGCGGTTGGGTCTGAAGCGGCTGCGGGAGCACCATTCCCGCCCAGATGCCGCTGCCGACCAGGAGGATCCCACTCGAGAGATTGAGAAAGACCGTTGCACGTTCCGATGGGCGGGGCATCGCAGGCAAACCTCTGGCTAGATGGGCGCAGGCGAGGAGCGAAAACCGGGCTCAACTCAACGCCTAGAGTCGATCCTATCCGGCGACCGCAGCTTGCCAAGGGGATTAGGGGCTGCTCAGGCTACCCCTTCCCGCCATCCTCGGCAAAAGCCTAGTCGAAGCTGAGACGGCCCCGATAGCGTCCTATGAGGATCAGGCCGTTGACGGGATCCGCACAATCGACCACAAAAGACGGGAAGCGAGGGTTGTCGCTGATAACTTTTACTCGGGATCCTGACAGGCGTTGCAGCCGTTTGACCCACAGCTCGCCATCCCTCTGAAAGACGTAGATGCCCTCACCCCCCAGCTCTTTTTGCCGTTCGACAAAGATCCAGTCGCCATCTTCCAAGGTGGGAGACATGCTGTCCCCTTGCACCCGAATCAAACTGAGCCCATCCGGGTTCCCCTTCAGATGGGCCCGTAGCCAGTTACGCTCAAAAGCTAGCACCGACTCGATGGACTCTTCCCGCACCAGCGCCCCCGCCCCTGCCGAGGCGACCACATCCACCAGAGGCACGTATACATACTCCGTTTTGGCGTCGCCAGCCTCCAGCCGCGGGGATCCCTCCCCCGTAATCAGCCAACTGAGACTCACCCCCCCCACCTGGGCAATTTTCACGGCCTTGTCGATGCCGGGCACGGATCCCTTGAGGTAACTGCGCAAGGCTGTATCGCTAATGCCGGCCCGCCGCCCAAACGCATAAATGGCCTCATCGCCGATCACCTGTCGCAAACGGTCGGCAAAGGAGGAATCAGAGGAGGTGGACATCGGCTTAACGCTACGGGTTGTGTACAACTAAATTTCTACCACTACCTGTTGACAAGTCAACCCTCGTGAGGGGCAGGGGCTTATGCTGGGTTGGAGGGAAGAGGGCAGGGTTTCCAGTAGTAGGATCTGAGAGACTTCACCTGCTCTGGCTTGCTCCCTATGACCGTCTCAGACTGGAAACGCTGGCTGGATCATTTTCTCATTGCCCTGGTCTTTCTGGTGTTTGCCGGGTTTGTCTGGTTTGTCTTCTCGGTAACGGGAGCTTTCATCGGGATCCCGCTGGGCTACAAACTTTGGCTGCGGCTGTGGTTGCCTTTGTTCCAGCCGGCACTGGGGATCCTGATAGCTGGAGCCCTGCTGAGTGGGGTGTGGGGTTGGCTGGAGAAACGCCACTCCCGCAATCGAGACCATCAGCAGAACTAAAGATCGGGCAGCGCCGGGAGGCGGCAGACTGGCTCTATACTGAAAACGTATCTAAATGTTGAGCACCTGAGGCGGTCTGGCGTCGTGTTTGTCTTATCCGGCTACGAGTATTTGCTGGTCTTTCTGATCGTCTGCGCTCTGCTGCCGGTCTTGGCTCTGGGAGCTTCTGCGCTCTTGGCCCCAAAGCGGCGGGGATCCCTGCGCCGCAGCACCTATGAGTCGGGGATGGAGCCGTTTGGCCAGGCCTGGATCCAGTTCAACATCCGCTACTACATGTTCGCCCTGGTCTTCGTGATCTTCGACGTGGAGACCGTGTTCCTCTATCCCTGGGCGGTGGCCTTTCATCGCTTGGGACTGCTGGCCTTTGTGGAGGCCCTGATTTTCATCGCCATCCTTGTGGTGGGCCTTGTGTACGCTTGGAGAAAAGGAGCGCTGGAATGGTCATGACCTCTAAGGAGCCGGAAGTTTTGTTTCCGGCCTCTCCTCCGCAAGTTACTACGGATCTTTCCAACAATGTTATTCTCACAACGGTAAACGACCTCTACAACTGGGCCAAGATGTCCAGCCTCTGGCCGCTGCTCTATGGCACCGCCTGCTGCTTTATCGAGTTTGCAGCCATGCTGGGCTCCCGCTTCGATTTCGACCGCTTTGGCCTGTTGCCTCGGACTTCGCCGCGCACGGCTGATTTGATCATCACGGCGGGCACGGTCACTATGAAAATGGCCCCAGCGTTGGTCAAGCTCTACCAACAAATGGCTGAGCCGAAGTACGTGATCGCCATGGGGGCCTGTACCATTAGCGGCGGCATGTTCAGCTCCGATTCCTACACGGCGGTGCGAGGGGTGGACAAGCTGATCCCTGTGGACGTGTACATTCCCGGCTGCCCGCCGCGTCCGGAGGCGATCATGGATGCTATTGTCAAGCTGCGCAAGAAGATCGCCGCCGAAGACATGCGGGAGCGGGGCCGCCTGCAACAAACCCACCGCTACTACACGGTCAAGCACAACCTCAAGCCGGTGCCGGAGATCATCACCGGCAAGTATCTGGAGAGCGAGACCCGCCAAGCTCCTCCACCGGAACTGGCGGCGGCTATTGGCCTGCCGGTGCCTCCGGCCTTGCAGACTGCCGACTTCAAGCAGGCGGAACAGCAGCTCAAAGCTTTGCGGGGAGGGATGTGAGATGACAGAGGACAAAGCCCAGCAAAAGCCGTCCTCGACAGCCGAGCCGACAGAGCCGTTGGCGACGCTGGAACGGGGGCCGGTTTCCCAGTTCCTCGCCGATAACGGCTTTGACCATCAGTACCTGGGCAGAGATGCCGCCGGGGTGGAGCTGCTGGAGGTGGAGCGGGATTTTCTCTTGCCTGTGTGTACTGCCCTCTATGCCTACGGCTTCAATTACCTGGAGTGCCAGTGCGGCTACGACCTGGGGGCAGGGCAACCCCTGGTCAGCCTCTATCACCTGATCAAACTGGCGGACGGGGCAGATCGGCCGCAGGAGGTGCGGGTTCAGGTGAAGCTGCCCCGCCAAGATCCGCGGGTGCCCTCGGTGTACTGGATCTGGAAGTCGGCGGACTGGCAGGAGCGGGAGACCTATGACATGTACGGCATCATCTTTGAGGGACACCCCAACTTGAAGCGGATCTTGATGCCGGAAGACTGGATTGGGTGGCCGCTGCGCAAGGACTATATCACGCCTGACTTCTATGAGTTGCAGGACGCTTACTAGGGGGGATCCCTTAACCGGCTGAGCAGCGTTCGCAGGACGTGAGAGAAATGTGGCCTTTTTTGCTCTTGGCAATCTACGCAGGGGGAGTTTGGTACTCAGCCCGCAAGGCGGATCGCATCTACTCAGGCTCTGGAAAGTGGGCGGTGTCGGCCCTCTGGCCACTGCTGCTCTTGACCAACCGCCAGTTTCGCCAAAATTGGCGTCGTCCCTTGAACAAGTGAGTCTATCCCCATTGGTAAGCCCTTCTAGGCAAGACTTAGGCTTGGGCAATCCGGATTTGCCCTTGTCGCCCTCGCAGGCCGACCGGAGGTTGCCAGAGCTGATCGGCAGCCGCATTCGCGCCCGAGGACCCGTGACCTTTGCCCAGTTCATGGAGTGGGCCCTCTACGAGCCAGGTCTGGGTTACTACGAGCGGGAGCATCTCCCCCTCGGCTGGGACTATCGCACCTCCCCTCACTTGGCGGCGGATTTTGCCCAACTGTTGGCTGAGCAGATCTTCCAGTTCTGGCACATTTTGGGATCCCCTCCCCATTTTGCGGTGATTGAGATGGGGGCGGGCAGCGGGCGCCTGGCCGAAGATTGGCTGGCCTATGTGTGCTCCAATTGGCCCGACTTCTGGCAAGCCCTGGAGTACGGGATCCTCGAGCGCTCTGCTTTTTTGCGGCGGCTACAGCAGGAGCGCTTGGCCGGCTATGGCGAGAAGGTGCGCTGGCTAGAGTGGGACGAGATCCCAGATGGTTCGGTAACCGGCTGTTTTTTTTCCAACGAGCTGGTGGACGCCTTCCCAGTCCATCGGGTGCAGGTGCAGGCGGGGGCCTTGCGAGAAATCTACGTGGATTGGGCGGAGGGGGAGGGCTTCCGAGAAGTGTTAGGGGATCTCTCTACGCCCGCGCTGGAAGCGTACTTTGCCCGCCTGGGGATCCCGATTGCCACCTATCCCTCCGGCTACCAAACGGAGGTCAACCTCAAGGCCCTAGAGTGGCTCCAGCTTCTGGCCCGCAAGCTGCGGCGGGGCTACGTGCTCACCCTTGACTACGGCCACACCGCCCAGCGCTACTACAGCCCCCAGCGCTTCCAGGGCACGCTCCTGGCCTACCGCCAACACGGCACCTACGCGGATCCCTATGTCTGGGTGGGATCCCAAGATCTCACTGCCCACGTGGACTTTACCACCTTGCAGCAGGTGGGGGAGTCTCTGGGGCTCAAGTGCCTGGGCTTCACCCAGCAGAGCTGCTTTTTGGTGAACCTGGGATTGGCGGAAAGGCTGGCCGCCCTCGGCCAAGTTGGCGACGAGGGGGGGGATCTGGGCCAGGTGTTGCAACGGCGACATGCCCTTCACGCTCTGCTGGATCCGCTGGGGTTGGGGAGCTTTGGGGTGTTGCTGCAGGCCAAGGGCTTGAGCGAGGCGGAAGCGGCCCAGCCGCTGCAGGGCTTTGTCGAGCCGGAGCTACACTTATGAACCTCACCTTTTGGGTGGGCCTATCGGCTGCTGCTCTGACCACTGCCAGTTTCTTCCCGCAAGCCTGGAAAACTTGGCATAGCCAAAAGGCGGACGATTTTTCTTGGAGCTACCTGCTGCTGTTTGGGGCAGGGATCCTGATGTGGGATCTGTACGGCCTGTTGCGCCAAGATGCGGTCATCCTGCTTGCCAACACGGTAACCCTGGCGCTGGTGGGAGTGATTATCCTAACCAAACTGAGAACCTCGGCTCGCTAGGGGGAGAGGGGAGTTGCTCTGCATCTGGCCTGGGTTTTAGGCCTTGCTTGCCTAGAACTCCTCCTGACTAAGGGATCCAGGCCAGTGCGCTGCTGCTCAGCGGCAGGCGGCGACGGCTGTTGGGGATCGGCAGCCCATCTTGCAAGTCCACCAGCCACACTTGCCCGCTGCGGATCGCTTGCCCAGTGCGGCTAAAGGGGGCCCAGGGATCCGGGATCTCCTCTTGCAAGGGCTCCAAAAGCGTGTAGGCCAACAGGCGGCCGTCAGGGGAAAGGCTGAAGTCCAGCTCAAAGGGATAGTCGGCCCGCCCCACCTCTACGGTCTTGCCCGCCGGGGCCGCGCCGCCGCTGCCGAACACCACTGCCAGCAAGCGGGGGGACTCGGTGTAGGCCAGAGATGCCAACGCGCCCTCACCAACAAACTCGGCCTCGCTGACCAAGCCGTAAAAGACGGGTGCCCTCGGCGAAAAAGCTCCTTTGGTTACGGATCCCTCGGTAACCCAAATCTCCTCGCTGGTGCCGGTATTGCTGACGATAAAGAGGCTGCGGGTGTAGTCGGGATTGAAGCGCAGCAAAGCCCCGAAAGCCCCATCGGGACGGATGGCCAAGGTTTGGCCGAACTGGGCCAAAAAGCTCTCCGCTGCCGCCCGCGGCTGCAAGGGCACAATCCCCACCCCCTGCCCCTGGGAGATGAGCAGGCTGCTCTCATCAGGGCTGATGAAAAAGTCTCCCCCCAAAGCCGTATCCAGATCCAGCCGCTCAAAGGGATCCCGGCTCCTTTTCTGGATCCACAGTTCCGTCTGGACGGGAGCCAGGGGATCCCGTTGCAGGGGGATCCGCTCCGCTACCACCAGCTCCCCCGTCGGCGAGACCTGGAAGCGCAGGTTTTGGTAGCCCTGGTGGTCCAGCAGCAACCGGGAAGACAGATCCTCCAGATCCAGGCGGTAGAGATCCTGCTGCTGGATGGTGCTGGCGGTGGCAAAGTAGTAGACGAAGCGGCCATCGGCGCTGGGCTGCATCTGGGTAACCTTCAGCCCCGCCGGCGTCAGCAAAGTGGTGGATCCCGTCTCCAGGTTAAAGAGCAACAGCCGCCCCCGTTGGTCTGCTTCCGTGCCGATCCCCAACAACTGCCGATCCGGCGTGCGAAACTCGCCCTCAAAAGGCCGCGCCATGGGCTGGCCCCGCTCATCCACGGCTGCCTGCAGGCGCACCCGGTAGGTCTGGCCGTAGGGGGCCGGCTCTGTCAGCGTCCAAAAAAAGCGGCGGCCCAGCTTGCGCATCCGGCCCGGCAGAGGCGGCTGGATCTCCAGGTTGGCCGCAACGCTGTCCGCATCCATAGGGCGGTTGAAGGTCAGCACCATCTGCAGTTCCTGGGATCCCACCCGCTGCTGTTGCCAGTTAAAGTCCCGCACATAGGGGGCCGTGTGGTTGCCCAGCAAAAATAAGATCACCCCAACCGCCAAGTTGCAGAGGGTGATCCCGGCCACCCAGCGATCCAGGGGCTGGGTCAGCCCTCGCTGCAGAGCTGCATAGAAGCGACGTGCCGGCCAGGCAGACATCCGAGTCGTACAGTTTTCGACCTCTCAAACCAGATTAAGACACTTCCCAGGCACTCCGCGCCACTGCCCTCACCCCCAACCCCTCTCCCAGAGGGAGAGGGGAGTTGGGATTGGTCGGGAACGGGAAAACGGCTCTACTGCAGCATGACGAATAGAAAGTCTTCCAACGCCGTCAGGAAGGTCAGCACCTCGTCAGTTGCCTGTTCTTCCGTCAGGGATCCCAACTCGACGACCCGCTGAATCAGCTTTGCCACCGGAGTTGGCCCCTGCAGCAGCGGGGCCAGCCATTTCACCTTCTCGGCAGGGATGCGGATCCGCCCGTGGGTGGCCCCTGTCCACTGCATTTCGTAGGTGCAGTTCTCTTGCAGGGCCTTGTTGTACTCCTGGTGGAAGCGAGCGTTGTCCATCAGCAGGGGGTTGAATTGCACGGATCCCGCCAACCAATCTGCATCCGTCCAAGGTAGCACCAGGGAAGAGCCGGCGTGCTCGGCCCAAAAGTCGATGAGGCGATGGGCAGGCCGGATCAGCTCGTAGAGGTGCAGCCGCTCCATGACGCTGAGGGTTTCCAGCCGTTGCCGCACAAACTCCGGCACTTGCTTAAAGAGAGACTCCAGCGACCAGTCGGGCATATCCACCAGGCTTAAAAAGCCCAACCCCGCCTGCTGCAACATGCCAAACACCTCGGGGATCGTGAATCCCTTGTCGTTGGAGAGCAGATAGTTGTTCATGATGGCGGCATCTTCGGTATAGCTGGCCGGGTTCCACAGCACCGCCTTGGCCACCTCTTCCTGCAGGGATCCCATGAACTCCCGCACATGTTGCGCCCCCACCGCCGGCGGGACGTCGAATTGCCCCACCTTTTGCAAAGCTGCCTGCAGGCGGAGAAACACCTGGCGTTGGCGGCGGCTGTGGAGATTGGCGCGAATGATGCCCTCGGGCTTGAGGACTTTTTTCATCGCCCGCAAGCCCTCAGTGGGATCCGCCAACAAATACAAAACATCGTTCAGGCTGATGAAATCGAACTGGATCCCCAGGCGATCCAGCTCCAGCACGTTGAGGACGTAGCACTGGACATCGGTGAAGCCGTGGTGCCGCAGGCGTTCCTCGGTGAGCTTGACCGAAGCCGGCGACAGATCACAGGCCACGATCTGGGCGCCCGGATTGGCCTCCGCCATCATCAGCGTCTCCCAGCCGGAGCCACAGCCGGCGTTGAGCATCACCTTGCCCTCGGACGGGACGAGGGCGTGGGTGCGTAGGTACTGGGCGGTGGTATAGCTCATCTTGAACATCTCCCCCAGGGCATTGCGGGCCGACTGCGAGAGGGGCACGTTGGGGTAGGGCAGAGCCTCGTAGAGGCTGAGGGCCCGGTCTGCAGCCGAGAGGGCGGATCTGGTCATACGCAGAGGAAAAGCTCAACAGAGAGCGAGAGAGCGGTCGATGCAAAGGCAGGATGAATTTATGATTGAGTGTAGCCGTTGAGGGATCCGCTCAGAACTGGCTATGACTGCTGCTGCTTTGCCCCGTCGCCGCTCCCGTTTCTCCCTGGCAGGCACCCTGGCCGCCGTGGGCGGGGCGCTGCTGTGCGGGATCCTGGTGGTGCGGCTGCAGGTGCCGATGCTGGAGCGGATCAACCTAGAGGCCCTGGAAAATGCCGAGGCCCGCAAAAACCGCAACATCGCCCTGGCCACCACCCTGGGCTGGCTGGGCTACCGCAACCTGGGCGCCTCCTGGCTGTGGCTGGAGCTGATCCAGTACTACGGCGACGCCCCTGCTCGTGCCCAAACCGGCTACGGCCTCGCCTACGAGTACTTCGACCACATGCTGCGACTGGATCCCAACTTTTTCTTGGGCTACCGGCTGTCTAGCTTGGTGTTGGCCTATCGGGCCGGCCAGCCGGAAAAAGCTGTCGAGATTTTGGATCGCGGCCTGCAGCAGTTTAACCCCCAAAACAATCCCGACGCCTGGCGGCTCTACGTGGATCGCGCCTTGATCAACTTCATGTTTTTGGGGGATGCGGAAGCGGGCCGCCGCGACTACTACCAAGCTGCCGCCTGGCGGGAACAGGTGGGCCTGCCCGGCGACGACTTTCGCCAACTGGGGGACAACATCGCCCGCAGCCCCCTCAGCCGCCGTTCCCGCTTCGATGTCTGGCTGAGCGTGTTCAATGCCACCAGCGACCGGGATACCCGCCAGTTTGTTCTGGAACAACTGACCCAATTGGGGACGGTGCTGCGGACGCTGCCCACCGGCGAGATCGAGATTCTCCCACCTCCTCTGCCCGATTTTCCCGAGGAAGAGCCCTACCGCTTGCGCCTGTAATTCCAATCCCCTAACTGGGCAAAGATTGCGCTCTAGGGTTGTGACGTTGCCCCAAGAGGTGAGCTAAACTCTAACCCAAATTGTCATCCTGGAAGCCGTCTTCTTCACAGGACCGATCCCTGCGTCAGAGAATCTGCTCTCTCTGGCGCAAGCGAAGTGTTGCTCCCGCTGCCTCTCCTCGAAGAAGGGGCGGCTATCGTTCTTGCTTCCGGTTCGTGAAGACGCTCCAGGCTTTCGGTAAGTTCCCGCAGCTTCCCCATTTCTTATTATTTCTTAACTTTTGTTGTTCTGCACAATAGGAGTGATCCCCATGGCCTCAAGAACTTCTCTCCTGATGATGGCGGCTGTCCTTTCGGGCAGTTGGTTTGTCCTCCCTGCAGCGGCCCAATCTTCTGGGACAGCGCGAGTACGGTCGGTGGTGGATGGGGACACCTTTTGGGCAGACTTGAACGGCAGGCCAACCCGTTTTCGTCTTGCCTATGTGGATGCCCCAGAGCTGACGCAAGGGCGCTGGGGGCGGCTCTCGCAGGAAGCTTTGCAAAGCCTGCTGCCGCCGGGATCCCTGGTGCAGGTGGATACTCTCTACGTCACGCCAGAAGGGCTGCACATTGCCCAGGTGTACAACGCCGAGGGTTTGGTGAATTTGGAGATGTTGCGCCAGGGGCAGGCGGTGGTTTATGAGCGCTTTTTGTACGGGGCCAACCGGGAGCGCTACTTGGAAGCTCAAGAATTGGCCCAGGCGGCGCGACGAGGTTTTTGGCAGCAACGCAATCCGGTGATGCCCTGGGAGTTTCGGGAGACAGCCGCGCAAACCTCAGCCTTTGCGGGATCCAACGTTTTGGACGGCTCCTTCCTGCGGGAAAACCCGGCAGCGGCTGCGGGCGTGGGCATTGCCACCGCGGTGGTGATGGTGGGCTTGAGCAAGCTGCTGTGGAGAAAGCCCAGCCGGCAGAGGGTGAGCATCCGCCAGATGGAGCGGGATCTCAAACAACTGCAGCGCAGCCTGGCCACAACGCTGGCCAGCCGCAAGCAACTGGAACGGCAGTACGATCAACTGCTGCAAAAGGCCGAGGATTGGTTTGTCAGAGCCCAAAAGGCCAGCCAACATGACCAGGACGAGCTGGCGCGCCAGGCTTTGGTGCAGCGGAACCAACACATGAGTGCTGCAGAGGCGGTTCGCAAATCTTTGGATGAAGTTGAAGCGCAGGCGGCAACCCTCCGCGAAGGCATTTCTCGCCTGGAAAGCCAGATCGCGCTGGCCAAGCTGGAACGGGAGATGAACAACTAAGCCTGGGGCGGCGGCTTAAGATGGGGGAGCATCTACCTAGTGAGCCAACTGGCAATGGCGATGAAGGCAAGAGTATCCCCTCTTTTAGCTGCCCTGCTGTTGGTGCTGCTTTGGCTTGGGATCCCCCTTGGATCTGAGTCAGCGAATGGGGCAGCGGCGGCGAGTGCCAAGATCGATCCTGAGATTGACCGGCTGTTTGAGGAAGCCTTTGCTGCCACCAACCGGGGAGATTTTGCCCGGGCAGAGGCCTTTTGGAGCCAATTGTTGCAGCGCCAGCCCGACAACCCGGCCCTGTGGAGCAACCGAGGCAACGCCCGCGTCAGCCAGAACCGCTTGCAGGAGGCTTTGGAGGACTATGCTGAGGCCATTCGCCTGGCTCCCAACGCACCAGATCCCTATCTAAATCGGGGGACGGCTTTGGAGGGGCTAGGGCGCTGGCAGGAGGCCATTGCCGATTACGAGCGGGTGTTGCAGTTGGATCCCAACGATGCGGCAGCCTACAACAACCGGGGCAATGCCGAGGCAGCGCTGGGAGAGTGGCAGCAGGCCCTGGCCGATTACCGTCGCGCCACGGAGCTGGCTCCTGACTACGCCTTTGCCCAGGCCAACTACGCCCTCTGCCTTTATCAGGTGGGAGAAACGGAAGCTGCCTTGCGCCTGATGCGGGCTTTGGTGCGCAAGTACCCGAAGTTCCCGGATATGCGGGCTGCCCTCAGCGCTGTTCTTTGGGTGCAAGGCCGGCAGGGAGAAGCAGAAAGCCAATGGGTGGCTGTGCAAGGGCTGGATCCCCGCTATGCCGACCTGGAGTGGGTGAAAACCGTCCGTCGTTGGCCACCGGCGATGGTGGCAGCCCTGGAGCGCTTCCTTTCTCTGCGTTGAAGAGCTGTCAGCAGACTCCCCTGCAACTCTGGATCGCAGCAATTCTTAATCTCATCTCAATTGAGAGGAGACATCGATCCTAGAAAGGAAAAGCCCCCACGACTCCCTCAAAAGAGGAAACGGGGCGGGCGCAGTGCCTCAGTCTAAATCGAAATAACAACATTGCCATCTTTGAGTTATGGTTTCGGACTTGGCTCTGCGCATTGGCGAAGCGGTTGCTAGGGATCCCCGCAGCCAGAGGCTCAGGTTGCAGCCTGTCTGGGGGGGCGGGGATTGCCTAAATTGGGATCAGGACAACTGAGGATCCCGGCAGCCAGCTCAACCCAAGCCCAAGAGAACGCGAAGGGATCCCGACGGTTTCGATAGACTGTGAGAGGGACAGTGTAAAAAATTGCTTCCTCGAGCTTCCTCCCGCTCTGCTGTGTTTCAGTTCTATCGCGGCGTGTGGTACTGACGTGAGTGCAATGGCCTTTTTCTCTCGCTATTCTTTCCTCTCTCCTGGTTGGAGGAGGGCACTACGAGCTCAGGGGAGCTGGGCAGGGCTGTTGCTCATGGCTCTACAGCTTGGGCAGCCCGCCGTGGCTCAGACAGAGACCCAAGTTTGGAGTGGCACTGGCCAGATCTTGAGCGGTCAGGGGCAAGGGGCCACGGTGCAACTGGTTCTGGAAACCGGTGGCGGACGCATTTGGACGCAGTCGGGGCCGGCGTTGGATGCGCCCTTTTCCGGCGGGCAGATTTCGGTTACCAGCGGCGACGGCACCTGGCAGATCCAACCGCAAGGGGATCAGTTGCTGGTGACCTTTTACCGCGGCGAGCAGATCATCCGCTGGCAACTGCGCCCCGTCGGCGAGGTTCCAGCCTCTTCTCCTCCTGTGCCATCCAGCTCCTTGATCGGCGACACCGCCCAACCGCTGGCTCTGCCTGTGCAAGAGCTGGTCGTTCCCATCCAGAATTTGCCTAACAATCGCTGAGGGATCCCGCGGGCAGGTCTCCCGGTTCAGAACATAAGTAAACTACCCGGCTCCGACCGCCCCCCGTATACGGGGGGCAGGGGGGCGGGGGGATTGAGGGGGGCTGGTTTACAGCAGCCCCCAAAAGCGCAATTACATTTGCCCCGTTGTAGTCTGCGTCCCCTTCCCAACCACAAGCCGGGTTGACACAACGGAAGCGCTTCCTTTCCCGTTGCCCAATCCACAGGCACTGGTGGCAGGTCTGTGAGCTGTAGGCAGGCGGCACCAACACAACCCGGATCCCTGCTCTTGCTGCCTTGTACTGCACAAACTGCCGCAACTGGTAGAACGCCCAACTATTCGACCGCCGGCGCTCCGTCTTGCTACGCGGCTGTTGGTTGACACGCTCCCGGATCCCGGTCAGGTCTTCCAAGGCAATAAAGCTGTGGGTTGCCTGCACCCTCGACACAATCGCTTTGGAGATGCAGTGATTAACCCAGGTTTGGAAGCGTCTCTCCCGGCCAGACAACCGTTGCAAGAGCTGCCGGCACCGCCGCCGACTAGACCTTGTGCCCTTACTGGCCTTGCGTTGGAGAACCGCTCTCAACCGGGAGTAGTGGTCTCTGACCCGGCTCAACTGCTGTCCACTCCAGTTATCCCCCTCTGAGGTGTGTGCAATATCTGTTCTGCCCAAGTCCACTCCAATCGCCTTGGGGGTGTTCTGGGGCTCCGGCAGGTCATGCTCGACGCAAATCTGGATGTAGTAGGAACCGTCCTGCCGTTTGACCAGGGTGGCCGCTTTTGGGTGGGTGCCGGCCAGCATGCCCCGTTGGTAGTTACCCATGGCCAGCTCAAACCGTTCCTGCCCCTCAACCGTAGTTAGCGATACCGTCCAGTCTTTTTCACGGAACGAGAAGATGCGGGCATCGTAGGTGACGAAGCCCGCCTTGAACGCCTTGACTGGACGGTTCTTTTGCTTGGCAACCTTGCGCGACCCCGCCACCCGCCTGCATACCTGCCCCGCCAGATTACTGGATAACCCAAAGCGAGCGCGTATCTCGTAATAGCAAAGGGAATGGAGTTTGACTGCGTTAACGACTTTCTCTGGTGTGCTTTGGTTGACCCAGTTCAGTGCCTGCGCAAAGGCGTCCAGAGTCGCATCCAACTTGGCGGCCTGCGCCTCAGACACCTTGAGCTTGCAGGAGATAGTCAGGGTTTGGGTCATACTGTTACTGTACCTTATGGGAACGCATTCCTCCCAGCCCTGACCGGCCCGGCCCCCGGCCCCCCACTCCCCCCGTATACGGAGGGGATATAGGGGGGTACAGGGCGGGTCTCCTGCGGTTTCTAGATGAAGGGATTAGGGGTGCTCCTGCTTTGCCTGTTGCCAGAGGGCCTCTAACTCCGCGAGGGTGAGTCTTTGGAGAGGGGAGGCTTGGCCGCTGCTAGGCAATGCCGCTTCTGCTGGTTGCCGCGCCAGCTCTTCCAGGCGCAAAAAGCGGCAGGCAAAGCGCAGGTTGGTTTGGGTCAAGGCCTGTGCGGCATCCAGCCCATACCAACGGCCCAAATTGACCAGAGCAAACAGCAGATCCCCCAACTCGGCTTCTTGTCGCGCCGGGTCAGGGGGATCCCGTTCCAGCTCTCGGCGCAGTTCGGCCTCTTCCTCGCGCACCTTGGCCCAGATCCCCTCCACCGTCGGCCACTCAAATCCTGCTCCCACCACCTTTTGGGAGATCTTCAGGGCGGCCATCAGGGGGGGCAAACTTTCGGCGTAGTGGAGCAGTTTCTGGCCGAGGGTTTGCTGCGGCTGTTCCTTCTGCTTGATGTCTTCCCAGGAGCGGTGCAACTCAGAAAGGCTGGAACTATCTGACTGCGGAGCCTCCCCAAATACATGGGGGTGACGGCGGATCAGCTTATCGGCAATCCGCGCGGCTACAGTTTCCAGGTCGAAGTGGTTTCGCTCGGCAAAGATCTGGGATTGCAACACCACCTGCAGCAACAGATCCCCCAGCTCTTCGGCAATCGCTGCCGGATCCCCGGCCCGAATGGCCGCCACCGTCTCGTAGGCTTCTTCGAGGATATAGGGAGTGAGCGACTCAGGCGTTTGGGCGCGATCCCAAGGACAGCCGTCGGGGGCGCGCAACTGAGCCACAATTGCCGCCAAGCGGCTGAGGTGCTGTGCAGACGCAGAGCGCTCCAGATAAAGATGGGCAAAAGAGCCTGTGGCCCGCGGATCCCAGCTTTGCAGCGTCAGGGGGCCGCCCACTATCTGCAAGTCTTCTGTGAGCAAGGTCAACGCTTGGACAGGGGCGCAGACCTGCTGTAAAAAACGACGCAGCTCCGCCGGATCCTTCTTCCCGCAACTTTTCAGCAGCAGGGATCCCTGCCCAGCCGCAGACCAGCGGGCCAGATGCTGTTGCCAATCGGGCTCAAGGCTATCCAGCGTTTGGAGCATGGTCGTAGGTGCGGCCCAAATCCAGAAGGCGCCTGAGCTGCTCGAGATCGATGAAACTCAGCTCCAAAAGGATCATCAGCAGCGGCCCCTGCTGGCGATGCTGCAGCTTTTTGGCCAAGCTCAGCTGCGAGCGGTCAATGATGCCCGCTTCCAACAGGTATTCTTCAAGGACAGGAGGGGGAATGGGATCTAGCATAGTCGTTTCACAGCGCTGAGAAGGACAAGTGGGAAAACTGAGAGGATGACAGACTAGTGTAATCATTCTTAACACTCTTACAGAGCTTCCGCAAAGATCTGGCCGGCAACTAAGCCAAGAGGCAGTAAGCCAGGTTTGCCGAGCGCAGCTCCGCCAGGCGATCCCTCCCGTTACCGGGACAGATGGGATCTCTGTATCCAAGAGCACAAAAAATGGATTCAGTGAGGTCAATGTATAATAGCAAGCTCGCTGCCGATTGACAGTGCCCTGATGAGCCGATTCTCTTTCCCCGACGAAAAGTACAGCCTTTTAATTTAAAATAGGGTACAGGTATTCAAGAGGAAGGAGAG
>NZ_JANSHO010000010.1:0-31831 GCF_047502635.1 Synechococcus sp. RC10B2 | reverse complement strand
TTAGTTCCGTAAGACAATATGTTGTTCAGTAAATTCAGGACTAGAGGCTTGCCCTCTCTCAAGGCTCCCCTCGCGAGGCTGCCGGAACAGGGCCCGACGATTCTAAGCCGCCACCCAGTTCTTAGCCCTGGACGGGCGCCGGGACAAGACAGGCTTCCAACTTTTGCTGCAGCTTGGCCGTATCGAGGTGCTGGCCGATGAGCACCAACTGGTTTTTGGGCTGGCGAGGCCAGGCGTCGCTGCTGAGGGTGTAGCGCCGACCGCTGAGGTGGAAGATATGTCGCTCTGGGCTTTCCTCAAACCACAGGATCCCTTTGGCCCGAAAGACTGCATCGGGCAACTCGTTGAGAAAGTTCTGGAAAGCGTCTAGAGAGAAGGGGCGATCGCTCTCAAAGGCCAGGGAGTTAAAACCATCGACCTCGATGTGGCTGCGGTGCGAGTGGCCGTGATCATGGCCGTGTTCGTGGTCATGCTCATGGTCATGCTCAGCGTCGGGAGCCTCCTCCTGGGGCAGAGAGCTGGACTGAAACAGGTCTGTATCCAGGATCAGCTCTAGGGGCACTGCGCTGTTGACCGTGCGCAAAATGCGGGCATCTTCCTTGATCTCGCGAATGCGTTTTTCCAGGCGCTCGATCTCCGCCGGCTCAACCAGGTCGGTTTTGTTGAGGAGAATGACATCCCCATAGGCAATTTGGCTGTAGGCCACGTCACTGTTGAACAGATCAGGAGCGAAGTTGCTGGCATCCACCAGGGTGATGATCGAATCCAGCCGTGTCAGATCCCGCAGTTCTGGCCCCAAAAAGGTGAGGGCAACCGGCAAGGGATCCGCCAGTCCTGTGGTCTCCACCACCAGGTAGTCGATTTTGTCGGAGCGCTCCATCAGGCGCAGCACACTCTCGACAATGTCGTCGCGGATGGTGCAGCAGATGCAGCCGTTGTTGAGCTCTACGAGGTCTTCTTCGCTGGAGACAATCAGCTCGCCGTCGATGCCAATCTCCCCAAATTCGTTGACCAGCACCGCTGTGCGCATCCCTTTCTGGTTGCGGAGGATGTGGTTGAGCAGAGTGGTTTTCCCGCTCCCCAGAAAGCCAGTGATGATGGTGACAGGCAAGCCTCGCTTGGGCACTTCAATGGTGGTGGTCATGGAGGAACCGCAATCTGCTAAAGAGGACCCTTCCACTTTATCCTCATTGTAATGACGCTCTTTGAAGACTCGCTGCCCCAGCGGAGATGTTGAGGCAGCCATCTAGACGCTGTGGTTCCGACCTGAAGAGGGATCCCCGCTGCTTTCGGGGCGTTTGAGGTCGGCCAAATCGTTGAGGCGACGCAGGATCCCCCACCCCTGCAGAGCTTCCAGCAGGGCTTCCCGGACGACAGCCACGGTTTCTTGGTCAAGGGCGAGGCGGAGGTAGTCCACCGCTAGCCGCGTCTGCTCGGCATCCAGGTATGGCATCCAGCTCTGCAGCCGACGCACGCCCAGCAGCCGTCGGTAGGAGTCGGGGGAAGCGATGTCGCTGAGATCTCGCTCCAGTTGGGAACGCTGCCGCTCTTGGCGGCGGCTAAGCCACTCCCAAAACAGCAGCGCCAACAAGGCAAAGGTGGCTAGCCCCTGCAAAATGGCGCCCGTGGCCAGCCAGCGCTGGCTGGATTCTGCCCAGATGGAAACCACGATGTAGGTGCCCAGAGCGGCGCCTGCCCCCCCGACAACAGCAAGCAGCAGGGAGCGATCGGCTTGGCGAAACCAGGCTTGCAACTCCTGCCAGCGGCGGCTGAACTCAGGGCTGCGCGCAGCATACAGCCCCAGCATTGCCCCACTGCCCACAGCTAGAGAAAGAGCTAGCCGCCAGTGCCAAAAAGCCAGCCCCGCCAAGGCCAAGCCCGACAGGGCCAAAACCCGCCATTGCGGCCCCGAGAGTAGCCACAGGGCCACCTCGGATCCCCTCTCCACTGCCCCTTTCTGAACTCGCTGCAGATATTCCCGCCAGGATCCCTGTCCGGAAGAGGGGCGACCCGATCCATCCTTCACCGCTGGCAACTCCCCCAACTTCGTCCCATCTGATCCCTGTCAAGACAGGCCAACGCTCTCTCACTCAATAATTATGCTCTGCCGGCGGAGCTGAGATAGGCTTTCCACCCCTGAGTTTGCAACTGGGCGTTTTTCTCTTGCACCGCTTGCTTGAGGCTTTCCCGGTAGGCCAGCACCCGTTGTTGCAGGGCGGGATCGCCGCTGGCCAAGATCTGCACGGCCAAGAGTCCAGCGTTGTAGCCATTGCCGATGGCTACAGTAGCCACCGGGATCCCCTTGGGCATTTGCACGATCGAATATAGGGAGTCCAGCCCCTGCAGAGATTGGCTGAACACCGGCACCCCGATGACCGGCAGAGGGGTAAGGGAGGCTACCATCCCCGGCAGATGGGCCGCCCCGCCGGCGCCGGCGATAATGACGCGGATCCCTTGGATATGGGCGCGGCGGGCAAAGTCCACCATCGCCTCCGGGGTGCGGTGGGCGCTGAGGATCTGCAGTTGGTAGGGGATCCCAAACTCCTCACACACCTGGGCAGCGGGTGCCAGGGTGGGCAGATCGGAATCGCTGCCCATTAGGATGGCGACGAGAGGGGAGACTTCCATGAGCGGCTGGCCCGTCGTAGCCGATCCATGATCGCATAACCTAGGCCAGTGACAACTGGTGGCGGTTCAGCCAACAGCAAGGTGGCCGCTCCCTCATCCAGGCGGCGCAGGCTGGCAAAGAAGGCGTGGGCCGCCGAGTTGGGATCCGGGCCCAGACATTCTAGGGTAAAGGTGACCTCAGGACAGTGGCGGGAGAGGCTTTCTGCCAGCGCTTCTGGTTTGGCGGCGAAACTGAGAATGCCTAGGTGCGAGTGGCCAGTGGCCAAGCGCCGCAACTGTTGCCAATCCTCAGGCTGAAGCTGGGCAAAGGCAGTGGGCAAAAGCCAGATGGGCTTACCGGGAGCGTAGTGGCTGCTCAGTTGGCCGGGAGCCTCTGGACTCTCCTTGCCGTCTGGGGCAGGGGGAGAGCTTAGGGGCAAATTGAGGTGGGATTCCAAAACTTCCCGCGGGATCCCGCCAGGGCGCAACAGGGTGGGCGTGCCGTCGGGGCTGAGCTTGAGCACTGTCGATTCCAGGCCCACGCTGCACTCTCCCCCGTCCAAAATGTAAGGGATCCGCCCCGCCAACTCGGCATAGACGGCCTGGGCCGAGGTAGGGCTGAGGCGGCCAAAGCGGTTGGCGCTGGGGGCAGCCAAAGGCACCTGAACTGCCCGCAGCAAAGCCTGGGCCACGGGGTGGGCGGGCATCCGCAGCGCCACCGTGGGCAAGCCACTGGTGACGAGATCCGGCACCCGGGATCCCTTGGGCAGCACCAGCGTCAGCGGCCCCGGCCAAAAGGTGTCGACAAGGGATCCCAGGCGAGCGCGAGCGGCGGGAGTAAAAGCCTCCAGATCCACCAGCCAGCCCTGCAGTGTCTCTAGATCCAGCCCAGCCGGCAGATGCAGGATCAGGGGATTGAAACGGGGGCGCTCCTTGGCGGCAAAGATCTCTGCCACCGCCTGTTCGTTGAGGCCGTGGCCCGCCAGGCCGTACACCGTCTCTGTAGGTATGGCCACCAACTGGCCCCGCCGCAGCGCTTCAGCCGCCAAGGCAATGTGCTCAGGGGTGGGGGGGAGGATCTGCGTTTGCATGAGGGGTGGGGGAGCAGTCCCGAATCCATTGTCGGGCCTGGTAGAGGGCAATGTTAATCTGATCCCCAAACAGCAGCGCCAAGGAAGTGAGCCAAACCCACAGCAATAAGACAATAACTGCCCCCACGGCTCCGTAGACTTGGTTGAGCTGGCCGAAGTGCTCCACATAAACCCGCAGCCCCCACGACACCCCAACCCAAAGCAGGCTGGCCACAATCGCTCCTGGCCAAATCGGCATTTGGGGCCGGCGCAAGCTGGGGCCGAATCGGTACAGCACCCAACAGGAGACGACGATCATCCCCAACGAGATAGGCCAGGTGAGCGCTTCCCACAACTTCAGCGCCAGCTCCCGCCAGGGATCCAACTGATCCGGCCCGGCAACCCCCTCCGCTAGGGATTTCGCTTGGGCGGACAAGAAGCGGAAAAAGCTGGCACTGAACAAGAAGATCAAGCTGGCCAAACCGGTTAACCCCAGGGTAGCTAGCATCCAAACCATCGAGATCAGCTTGCGTCTCCAAAAGGGGCGGCGCATCTCCTGGGGGATCTCGTGGCTGAGATCCAAAGCCGTCATCACTGCTCCCAAGGCCCCAGAGGCAGCCCACAGGGTTCCTAAGAAGCTGAGGGAGAGCAAGCCTCGGTTTTCCCCAAAGCGGAGCTCTCGCGCATACTGTTCCAGAAGCACCAGGGCTTCTTGGGGGGCAATCTGCCCCAATTGCTCCATCAGGCGCTGAAAAGCTTGCTCAGAGGAGCCGACAAACAGCCCAATCCCGGTCAAGAGGGTGAGGATAAAGGGAAATAGGGCCAACATCGAGCTGTAGGCCATCTCGGAGGCTAGGCCAAACAGCCGGTAGCGCATCGCGTTTTCCCAGGCCAGCCGTAGTGTACGCCAGGCCAGCTCCCCTTGGCGACTCCACTCTCCCCATGCCCAGCGGATCCCTTGCAACTGCCGGAAGCTCGGCAGCGTCCCCAGCCGCTTCCCTAGCTTCATGGGCCCCTACCCCCTTGAGCCTAGCTCCCAGGATAATTCAAGGCCCTGCGCCTCTTGGCACAGAGAAGGGGTTTTGCCGGTCTCAGGTTCAGGGCTGGCTTCCTTCTTCAACATGGGTGTGCAACACCTTGCCGCGCAGGGTCCTGCCCAGCCAGGGAGTGGCCAGGGATCGCGAGCAAAGGGTGGCTGCCGAGACCGTCCAGGTATGGCCCGGATCGAACAGCACCCAGTCACTTCCGGGAGCTAGGCTGGGCGGCTCCAACCCCAGGCAGCGGGCCGGGTAGAGGCTGAGGGCCGACCAGAGCTGGAGCGCCGTCAGGGATCCCGTCTCTACCAGGTTCTGCCACAGCAGGGGCAGCGCCAGCTCCAGGCCTATGGCCCCAGGAGGGGCTTCGGCAAAGGGCAGGGTTTTCTCCTCGTAGGTGTAGGGGGCGTGGTCGGTGGCAATACCCAGGCTGCCGCTGCGGATGCCGGCGATGAGGGCCTCGCGGTCGCTGCTGCGGGGGAGAGGAGGCAAGAGGCGCAGGTGGGGATCGTAGCCGTGCTCCAAGACGGCTTCCTCCGCCAAGAGCAGGTGCATCCAGGTGGTGCTGGCGCTAACCGGCAGCCCCTCTGCTTGGGCCTGCTGGACAAGCTCCAGGCTGCGGGCTTGGCTGAGGCGCATCACATGCACCGGCGCCGGCGAAGGAACGCTGCGCACTACTTCCAGGAGACGGGCCAAGGCCGCGGTTTCGGCACTGGTTGGGATCCCCTTCAGCCCCAAGCGCAGCGCCCACACCCCCTCGTAGAGGCTGCCCGAGCCAGCCAGGCTGGGATCCCAGGCCCACACCAGCAGCGGCTTATTCCAAGGCCGCAAATACTCCAGCGCCCGCCGCAGTAGGGCCAACGACCGCAGCGGCTCTGATCCTTCAGTCCGGGCCACAAAGCCAATGGCGCCGGCGCGGGCCAGCTCTCCCCAGAGGCTGGGAGCTTCTTCCCGGTCACCCAAGCTCAAAGCAGCCCAGGGCAGCCAGCGGGAATCCCCCGCTCGGCGGCGGTAGCGGCCCACCTGCTCCGGCTCGTCCAGCACCGGGAAAGTTGCCGTTCCGGGCAGGGGGGCAGGGAGAAGACCCACTTGGGTAAACCCCCCTGCCAGAGCTGCTGCCCCCAGAGAGGCGAGGGTTTCGCGGCAGGGGGAGAGCTCTTGATCAGCGATCTCGCCACTGTGGGCGTACAGATCGATCAAGCCCGGCCCCAGCACCCAGCCAGCAGCCTCCAGGCGGGGGATGTCGGCAGGGATCCCCGCCGGCTCGGTGGCCCGGAGGCGGCCCTGCTGCAGCCACACGTCGGTCACCTCATCCCGCTGTTGCCAGGGATCCAACAGGCGCACCCCACGGAGGCAGAGATTGAGCAGGCTCAGGTCGGCAGGGAGGGTGGATCCCATCTTCCACCTCCCTAAAGCGCACCCGCTGTGGTGCAGTCGAAAATCTGGCCGGACAGGTGAGTGGTGAGGTTCAACACCTTGAGAACAGGGGTGCCGTCCTTTCCTTCCGGGTAGTCGATAACGGTAATGCCGCCATTGCCCTGCTTGAAGATCCAAAAGGCGTGGGGGGAAAGGCCGAACAACTGGCAGATGATCGCCTTGTTGATGGCGTCGTGGGCCACCACCACGGCCGTGCCTTCGGGAAATTGGGCGGCGGTGATGGCCAAAATCTCTTCCCAGGCCGAGCGCGTGCGATCCCACACTTGGTACAGATTTTCCCCGTTGGGCATTTGCACCGCGGCCGGATCCCGCTGCCAGCGCTCCAGCTCGCCGGGGTATTCGGCTTCCACCTCGCTCTGGAGCTTGCCCTCCCAGTCGCCGTGGCAGATCTCCTGCAGCTCCGGCATCGGGCGTAGGATCAGGTTGGGGTGGTTGCTGCAGATGGCGTCCGCCGTAGCCCAGGGGCGCTTCAGCGGGCTGGAAAAAGCCAGGTTCAGCGGCTGGTCGGCCAGAAACTCCGCCACCCTAGCTGCCTGCTCCTCGCCAGTGGCGTTGAGAGGAATATCGCGCTGCCCCTGAAAGCGCTGCTCCCGGTTCCATTGCGTCTCGCCGTGCCGCACCAGCAGGATACGCATCCCCTGCTTGCGTTTGGGCAGAGGCTGGCCCAGATGGGCAGTGATATTCAAAGATTCCAGTTGCGGCAGCGCCCCCAGGCCCTGGGGAAAGTTGAGAACGCTGATGGCGCAGTTATCTTGCCCAAGACGGTGGTAGTGAACCGGCCCCAAGCCAATGGCGGTGCTGACCAGGGCGCGGTTAATGCCGCTGTGTCCGACAACGAGAACGGTGAGGGGATGCCTTGGATCGGTTCTCCGATCAGAGGAGGCGGGGGGCACTGACTTCACTTGCTCGGCCAGCAGTTGCCAAAACTCCTGCGCCTGCTGCCAGAGATCCCGCACCGGAAAGCGCCCCTCCAGCTCCAGCTCGTCGGGACGGTGCCGCCATAGGTGGTAATCTTCTGGGTATTTCTCCTTCACCTCGGCAAAGGTCAAGCCCTCCCAAGCTGTCAGGTCGATCTCCCGCAGGTACTCGCTGATAAACAAAGGGATCCCCGCTCGCTCCTTGAGAATGATACGGGCGGTGTCGAGGGCACGGGAGAGAGGGCTGCAGTAGGCATAATCCAAGGGGATCCCGGCCAGAACCTCAGCTACCCGCTGTGCCTGCGCTTCTCCACCGGGGGTGAGGCGAGAGAGATCGGAGCGGCCTTGGATGCGATTTTCGACGTTGAAGGTGCTCTCACCGTGGCGCACGAGCAGGATGCGCAGGGCAGGCTGAGCCATTGTTTGCACGGACTTACTCAAGAACACCTTCTAGAGTATCGCCTAGAGTATCGCTGTTGGGCTGGGCTTGCCCTGCCAGTGGGGTTCTTTCTAGGGGTTGGGTCCCGGATTCTGGCCTCAACAGATCGGGCAGTCAAGTTTTCAATTGGGATGAGCCGCCCAAGCCACTGAGAAAACTCTGCCAGCTCTTCAGGAGCGGGAAGACGCGAACAAAGAGCAAGCCAGCTAGCCCCCCTATATCCCCCCTTGCGGCTGGGGCAGGAACCCTCTGGCTTGGCATAGGCTAGTTCAGGCGGCCACTGCGGCTTTTCCAGTCCAGCTTCTGATCCAGAAGAAACTCCAGATAAGGGAGATAGGCTTCATAGCTGTGCTCCCCAGAGCCGATTAAGTGAGTGGCATTGAGGTTCTCAATTCTGGGGTGGAACTCTTTGATCGGCTTGATCCCACAGGGGCTGCGGTTGAGGGAAGGTACTTTGAAGACGTAGGCCAGAACCAAATCGTCTTCATTGTAGATATTGACTAACTTTCCAGTGATATTTTCTACGTGTAAACTCCAGTTCTTATCGGCTTGTCTTCTAACGGCACCGCTGAGCAAGATAACATCTTTAAGACGTCGATCGGCAGTCTGTGGCCAACCGCGCATGATGTAGTAGGCTACCCTCGCTCCCAAAGAAAACCCCATCAAGGTAATTTGCTTTTCTGGCAGAGCAGAGAGCAGGGGGTAGGCGTAGTCCAGTCCCACTTGCTTGGCCTTGGCTTTGTGAGCTTCCCAATGGGCAAGTAGTCCTACCCCTAGCTTCAGGGCAGATAAAGTCAAGTTTACAGGACTGGAAGCGTCCCACCAGAGGTAGTACAGGGATCCCCGCCATCCGGCACGTCGGAGCGTTTCCCACAACAGTCTTTTTTTTCCAAGGTTGGGTTTCACCTTCGCTGAGAAAACCGTTGATGAAAACCAGGGCTTCGTCCCAGCCCCGGGAGGGCTCAATAGGGATCAGATAAGGCTCATGGTGGACAACTTCTTCAACAAGAGTTTCTGTAACCTTCTGGCCAACTTGGAAAGTGGCTTTGCCGGTTTCAGCAAGAATTTCTGCGGCTTTTTGGGTGGTCTCGATACCCGTACCAATGACAGTTTGCGCAACGGCCCCGCTAACCTGGCCGACAAACTTGCCTGTATCGAAGACTACGTCTACAACTTTTTCGCCAATCTGGGCAGGAGCTTTGAAGACCGCCTCAAAAATGTCTTGCATGGTCAATGACACCCCCTGAGAGCTGAGACCAGTATTACCCGCGCCGCATGGCGGTAACCCCCGTGGGATCCAGCACTTTGCCGCGCTCTACCTCGGCATGGATGAGGTAGCGATCGCCACACTCCATCCAACTTTTGACACGGCACTCCAGGTAAGCCAGGGCATCCAAAAGGATCGGGCAGCCATTTTCGGCAGTGGCCGTGGCCAGGCCGGCAAAGCGGTCTTCGCCAGGGCGTTGAGGCCGTTGAAAGTGTCGCTGCAGGCTGCTGCTTTTGCCCTCCCGCAGGATGTTGAGCACAAAGGCCGCTTGCGGATGGGTGAGCAGTTCTGCCTCGCTTTCCCTGCTCACGGAGAGGGTGAGGCCGGGGGGATTGAAGCTGGCCTGGGCCACTGACCAGGTGAGAAAGCCGCGCGGGATCCCATCCTGCAAGGCGGTCACCACACAGAGGGATCCCACCACTCGGCTGAGGGCCTGCGCCAGCCGATCCGCCTGAGTTTCAACACCGCCTTGGCGGGGGGCACGAGCTCGCTTGGCCTTGCGCAGGGCTTGGGCAAATTGGGATCCCGCCTCTTGGCAAGCTTCCAAGATCTCGGCGGTGGGCTTAAACTTGGCGCGGATCGTCTCAAACCCCAAGGTAAAGCCGGCATTGAGCAACTTGCTCTCGATGAGATCCACGGCCTCGCCGCTCCAGCCATAGGAGCCGAAGACCCCGGCCAGCTTGCTGGTGGGAACGGAAGAGAGAATCAGGCCCAGGGCTGTTTGGATCTGGACCGGGGGATGGCCGGCCAGGGTTGGCGAGCCGATGATGAACCCCTGGCAGCGCTCCAAGGCCTGGGCGATCTCTTCAGGGGTGGCCCACTCGCAGTTAATCCGCTCCACCGTAACTCCCGCCCGCTCCAAGCCTTGGGCAATGGCTACCGCCATCAAGCCGGTGTTGCCGTAGGCGGAGGTGTACAGGAGGGCCACCCGCTGCTCCAAGGGATCCTCTTCGCACCAGAGCTGGTAGTCCAAGCGCAGCCGCCGCAGGCTGTGGCGCACGAGGGGCCCGTGGGCAGGAGCGTAGATCTGGGCGGGGAATTCCTCCAGCTTGGCCAGGGCTGCCTTGACCTGGGGCGCTTGGTTGCGGTGGAGACAGTCGAAGTAGTAGCGGCGATCCTCGCTCAGTTGCCGCCAATGTTCATCGAATACCTGCTCGTCGCAGACATGGGCGCCAAAGAGCTTGTCGGTAAAGAGGATCCCGGTGGCCGGATCGTAGGTGCAGAGGGCATCGGGGTGGCGGGGCGTGGGCACCGTGCGCAAGTGCAGCTCATGGCCCTCTCCCAGATCCAGGCGATCCCCATCTCGGATGACCCGCAGGCGAAAGGACTGATTGCTGCCGTAGGGAATGCCAAAATCGGCGGCCTCCTCTTCGTCGCGGCCAGGAGGGGGGGACTCCCTGCCTTCAAAAGCTGCCCGCAGGGTAAGGGATCCTGGCTTAGAGCAGAGCACCACTGCGTAGGGGGCCAGCGGCAGAAGCGCCTTGAGGGTGGCGATGCGGTTGAAGTTGACGTGGCTGAGCAGGATAAAGTCCAGCCGCTGCAGGTATTGGTGCTGGGCCAGCTCCTCCAGAAAGATGTCCGTAAACGACTCCCCCGGCGGATCGATGAGCAGGGTTTGGCGGGCCTGGATGAGGTAGCTGTTGGCCGTGGTGCCCCGCTGCCGGGCATATTCCAGCTCAAACTTGAGGCGATCCCAGGTGCGGGAGCGCAAAACCAGAGTGGACGGGCCAATGACGGCCACTTGAACATCGCGAGTGGGAGTTTTGCTCGCCATAGCAGTCTCCAGGGGGCCTCTGTCCCCACCTTGCCACGAAACTAGGGAAATGGGGACCCCTTTTCCTCTATGGAAAGCTTCGAGAGCTAACGTAGAATTTGTCCATTCCCTGGGAGTGTTTGCGATGGCCCAAGCTTCTGGATCCGCCGGTGCTTCTGCTACGGCCTGGCATAGCCTCCCTCTTCCTGCTGTTATCCAGAAGTTGCAGACCGATCCCGATGCTGGCCTGACTACCCAGCAGGTGATCCAGAGGCAGCGGGAATACGGCCCCAACGAGCTAATCTCCTCTCCTGGACGCAGCGCCTGGCAGCTTTTCCTCGACCAATTCCGCAACGTCATGCTGCTGATGCTGATCGCCGTGGCGGCGATCTCAGCGACTCTGGACTTGCAGGAAGGCGAGTTCCCCAAAGATGCTCTGGCCATTCTGTTGATCGTCGGCCTCAACGGTCTGCTGGGCTACTTACAAGAAAGCCGGGCGGAAAAAGCGCTGGCGGCCCTAAAAAAGCTGGCCTCCCCCAGCGTGCGGGTGCAGCGGGACGGCCTGTGGCAGGAGATCCCCGCCAACCAATTGGTGCCAGGGGATCGCGTGCTCCTGGAAGCCGGGGTGCAGATCCCGGCCGATGGGCGCTTGGCGGAAGCGGTCAACCTGCAGGTGCGGGAGGCGGCCCTGACAGGTGAGGCGGTACCGGTTAGCAAGCAGGCTGACTGTGTCCTCCCCGAAGACACGGAGCTGGGGGAACGGCGCAACATGGCCTTCATGGGCACCGAGGTGTTGCAGGGGCGCGGGATCCTCTTGGTTACCGCCACCGGTATGAACACGGAGCTGGGCAAGGTGGCCGCCCTGCTGCAAACGGTGGAAAACGAGCCCACCCCCCTGCAGCGGCGCATGAGCCAGCTGGGCAACGTGCTGGTGTCGGGATCCCTGGCCTTGGTGGCGCTGGTGGTGATCGTGGGGCTGCTGCAGGCCGGCAGCATGGCGCCTTTCACCTCGCTGCTGGAAATCTCTCTCAGTATGGCCGTAGCCGTGGTGCCGGAGGGGCTGCCGGCCGTGATCACCGTCACCCTGGCCATCGGCACCCAACGCATGGTGCGCCGCAACGCCCTCATCCGCCGCCTGCCGGCTGTAGAGACCCTGGGATCCGTCACCACCATCTGCTCCGACAAAACCGGCACCCTCACCGAGAACAAGATGGTGGTTACCGACATCCTCACGCCGGAGCGCCACTACCAGGTCAGCGGCAGCGGCTACATCCCCAAGGGATCCTTCTACTGCCGCGGCCAGCCCATTGATCCCCAGAGCGCCCCGGATTTGCAGGCCCTTCTCAGGGCGGTGGTCTTCTGCAACGATGCCCTGTTGCAGGCCAGTCTTCCAGCCCAACGGGGCGCTGCCCCCACCTGGTCGATCCTAGGGGATCCCACCGAGGCCGCCCTGCTGGTGGCTGCTGCCAAGGCCAACCTGCAGAAAGCTTCCCTTCAAGAGCAGCACCCGCGCGCGCAGGAGATCCCCTTTAGCTCGGAACGCAAGCGCATGAGCGTGGTGGTGCAGGAGGAGGGCAGCTACCGCGTCTACGTCAAGGGATCCCCGGAGCTGGTGCTGGAGCAGTGCGCCCAGATCCAAAAAGGCGGAACCTGGCAGGAGCTGTCAGAAGCCGAGCGCCAAGCCATTCTGGCTGCCAACAACCGCCTGGCGGCCCAGGGCATCCGGGTTTTGGGGGTGGCCACCCAGCAGTTGCAGCGGATCCCGGAGAACCTGGAGGAGATCGAGCGCAACCTGGTGTGGCTGGGGCTGGTGGGCATGTACGATCCGCCGCGGCCCGAAGCGCGGGAAGCAGTAGCCCGCTGCCGCCAGGCCGGCATCCGCACCCTGATGATTACCGGCGATCACCAATTGACCGCTGTGGCCATTGCCCGCGAGCTGGGCATTCTCGACTCGGAGGGCCAAGCCATTGACGGGCGCACCCTCTCTCGGCTCAGCTTTGAGGAGCTGCTGCAGACGGTGCAAAGGGTCAACGTCTATGCCCGTGTTGCCCCCGAACACAAGCTGCGCATCGTCCAAGCTCTGCAAAAACAAAACCAGTTTGTAGCCATGACCGGGGATGGGGTCAACGACGCCCCTGCCCTGCGCCAGGCAGATATTGGCATTGCCATGGGCATCACCGGCACCGACGTCAGCAAAGAGGCCAGCGACATGGTGCTGCTGGACGACAACTTCGCCACCATCGTGGCGGCCATTGAAGAAGGGCGGGTGGTCTACAGCAACATCCGCCGTTTCGTGAAATACATCCTGGGCAGCAACATCGGCGAGGTGTTGACGGTGGCTGCTGCCCCTATCTTGGGCCTAGAGGACGTGCCACTGACGCCCCTGCAGATCCTGTGGATGAACCTGGTAACCGACGGCCTGCCCGCCCTGGCCTTGGCGATGGAGCCAGCAGAACCAGGGGTGATGCAGCGCCCCCCCTTCAACCCCAAAGAGAGCATCTTTGCCCAAGGGCTCGGTGCCTACATGGTGCGCATCGGTGTGGTCTTTGCCATCTCCACGATCCTGATGATGGCCATCGTGGAAGCCTATATCCCCCACTGGCGCACAATGGTCTTCACCACCCTGTGCATTGCCCAGATGGGCCATGCCCTGGCAGCCCGCTCCAACGACAAGCTGACCCTCGAGATGAACCCCTTTTCCAACCCCTACCTGCTGGGGGCCGTGTTGGCCACTTTGCTGTTGCAGTTGGCCCTGCTCTATGTGCCCTTCCTGCGCAACTTTTTCGGGACAGAAGAGTTGACCCTTCCAGAACTGCTCATTTGCCTGGGCTTTAGCACGGTGGTGATGGTCTGGGTGGATCTGGAAAAACTCTACCGCCGCTGGCGCCAGGGATCCCGCCCAACCCCTTGAGAACAAAAGCGGGGAATCCTGCCCTGCCAAAAACGAGCTCTTCCGATGGGGTAGGGGCACTTTTTCCGCAAATTAGCTGAGCTACCGCGTAAAGACTAAGGAATACTCTGGAAGGAGCTGCCGCAAAGCGGGCAGGGAAGAGAGGGCTTTGCTCAAACGCAAGGAGCTGGGAATAAGATGACACCGCTGGGCTGGGCTAGCCTCACGCTTCTGGGTATTGTCTTAGCTCTTTGGGCTCTTCTAAGGTTCGGCTGGCGCTGGCGGCGGATCAAGGGATCGCTGGCAACTTCAAGCCCGGAGGCCCGTTTCCGCGCGGCTCTAGAGGCCAGCCTGGATGCCATCTATCTCTTGGAGGCGCTGCGGGATCCCCATACCGGCGAGATCATCGACTTTGTCTTTGTGGATGTCAACGCCAAGGGGGAAGAGCTCATTTCCCTCCAGCGCCGGCAGATCATCGGCCAGCGGCTGTGCGAGCTGCTGCCCATCAACCGCTGGGGGGGCTTTTTTGAGAAATACAAGCGAGTGGTGGAAACCGGCATTCCTCTGGAAGAGGAGTTCCCCATTTCGGGGCAGCCGGGCTTGAAGGCCAGTTGGATCCATCACCAAGTGGTGCCGGTGGGAGACGGGATCCTCATCACCAGCCGCGACATCAGCGAGCGGGTCAAGATGGAGCGGGCTCTACAGGAAAGCGAGTCTCGCTACCGCGCCCTCTACGAGGCCATTCCCGACTTGATTTTTGAGCTCAGCGCCGAGGGAGTCATTCTTCATTGCAAGCCTTCCCCTTACGTTCCCACCCGACATCCGCCTGAGTTTTACGTGGGTCGCCGCGCCCAAGACGTGTTTACTGGCTCGCTGAAAGAGCAGTATCCATCTCTGGCGGAGGGGGCCTTGGTCAGCCAGACGCCGCAGTACCTAGAGTACGAAGTTGAGATTGAGCCGGGGATCCGCTGCTATCGGAGAGCCTGCGTTGTCGCTCACGGGAGAGACAAAATTTACATCCTGGTGCGGGATATCACCAAGCGGAAAGAGGCGGAGTTGGCCCTTAGAGAAATGGAAGCCACCCAGCGGGCCATTCTCCAAGCCATCCCCGACCTCATCCTTCGCCTGAATAGCCAGGGCATCTGCCTGAGCTCTATTCCCGGAGGCGATGTCCATCTTTGCTGCCCAGCAGAGCGCCACTTAGGTCGATCCCTCCAGGAGATTCTGCCGCCAGCGCTGGCCGAGCAGCGGCTTTTCTATGTTCAGCAAGCCCTGGCCACCCAAACCCAACAGCGCTACGAGTACAGCATTGAAGTTCAAGGGGAGGTACGCTACGAAGAGGCCCGCATTGTGCCTCTGAACAGCCAGGAAGTCCTGGTGATCGTGCGGGATATTACAGAAGCCAAGCAGGCAGAGCTGGCCTTGAAAGCCGCTGAACAGCTGCAGCGAGCCATTCTAGAAGCCATTCCCGACTTGATCTTTCGCCTGGACAGCCAGGGCATTTGCTTGAGCTTTATCTCGGGGGGCGAGGTTCTTCCCTATGGCTCACCCGACACCTACGTGGGCCGATCCCTCCAAGAGGTCCTGCCAGCGGAATTGGCCGAGCGGCGGCTTTTCTTTGTTCAGCAGGCTATAGCTACCCAGACGCGGCAGCGCTACGACCAAAGCATCGAGATTGAAGGGGAGACCCGCCACGAAGAGGTGCGCATTGTGCCCCTCAACCCCCAAGAGGTGGTGGTGATCGTCCGCGATGTAACCGACAGGGTGCGATCCCAGCAGGCCGTCCAGGAAAGCGAGCAGAAGTTCCGGGCGCTGTTTGAGAATGCCGCTGTGGCCATCCTCATCCGTCATGCCGAGACCGGCGAGATCCTGGAGGCCAACTCCCAAGCCATTGCCGCCTACGGGTTTTTCAGCCTGGAGGAGCTGCGGGCCTTCGACGCTTCCGAGCAGTCTCCCTATCGCCAGGCTCTTCGGGGCGGGGAGTTCTCGCTGCAGTCCTACTTGGAGCAAGCCCGCCAGCAGGGATCCGCCCGCTTTGAGTGGCAATGGCAGCGGCAGGATGGCCGAGTTGTCTGGGAAGACGTGTTTGTGCAGCCCCTTGTCTTGCGCGGGATCCCGTGTTGGGTGTTTACCGCGGTGGACATCACTGCCCGCAAGTCGGCAGAAGCGGAGCTGGAGCAGTTTTTCTCGGTGGCTCTGGATTTGCTTTGCATTGCCGATGTCCAAGGGTACTTTCGCCGTCTCAACCGCGCTTGGGAGACTACGCTGGGCTATTCTCTGCAGGAGCTGCAGAGCCGACCCTTTTTGGAGTGGGTTCACCCGGAAGATGTCCCCGCCACGCAGGCGGCCATGCAGCAGCTTGTCGAAGAGAAACGGCTGGATCACTTTGTCAACCGCTACCGCACTCAGGACGGCAGCTATCGCTTCATCGAGTGGCGAGCCTTTTTGGCCGGATCCCTGGTCTACGCCGCCGGGCGGGACATCACCCTGGCCAAGCAGGCCCAAGAGCAGATGAAGGCGGCTATGGAAGCTGCCGAGGCGGCCAACCGCGCCAAGAGCGAGTTCCTGGCCACCATCAGCCACGAGATCCGCACGCCCATCAACGCCATCATGGGCATGGCCGGCCTGTTGCTGGATACCTCTCTCGATGCCCAGCAGCGGGATTGGGTGCAGACCATCCGCTACGGCAGCGAGGTGCTGCTCAGCCTCATCAACGACATCTTGGATTTTTCCAAGATCGAGTCCCAGAAGCTGGAGCTGGAGGAAACGCCCTTCTCCTTGCCCCAGCTCATGGAGGAGCTCTTGGATCTCATGGCCGCCCAGGCCCAGAGCAAAGATCTGGAGCTGGTGGCCTGGGTGGATCCGGCCCTGCCGGCCACCCTGGTCGGGGATCCCAACCGCCTGCGCCAGATCCTGGCCAACCTCCTCAGCAACGCCATCAAGTTCACCCCCCAAGGGGAGGTGGTGGTGACCGTCGAGGCCCAAGAGCAAGATCCCCAGGCCCAGGTGCAGTGGGTGAGCTTCCAGGTGCAGGACACCGGCATCGGCATCCCGCCGGAAAAGCAGGATCGCCTCTTCAAGCCCTTCAGCCAGGTGGACAGCTCCATCAGCCGCCAGTACGGCGGCACCGGCCTGGGGCTGGCCATCAGCCAGCGCCTCTGTCAACTCATGGGCGGAACGATCTGGGTGCAAAGCCAGCCGGGTCAGGGATCCACCTTTGGCTTCCGCATCCCCCTGAAGCTTCCGGATGCGGCCCTCTGGGCAACCCCCACCCCCGACCCAGCTCTGGCCGGCCAGCGGGTTTTGCTGGTGGAAGACAACGCCAGCCAACGGCAACTTCTTGCGCGCCTACTGCAGTCCTGGGGGATGCAGGTAACAGCCTGCAGCACGGTGGCGGAAGCCCAAGCCATAGCCAAGGCCCAGACTTTTGAGCTGGCCCTGGTGGATACCAGCCTGCCCGACGGCGATGGACTGGCCCTGGCCAGGGCTCTGCAACAGGAGCAGCCCCCCCTGCGGCTTGTGCTGCTGGTGGATCGCAGAGCCGCTTTGGCAAGCGCTGGCTCTCTTCCTGCCTTAGGTAAGCCGGTCAGGGCTTCTCAACTGCGGGCTCTGCTGGGCCAGGAAAAAGTGCCTGCGGCTGCTTCCCACTTGAAACCCCAGCTCCCTCTGGCCAGCCGCTGCCCGTTGCGCATCCTGGTAGCCGAAGACAACCCCGTCAACCAAAAGGTCATCCGCCTGATGCTGGAGCGGCTGGGCTATCAGCCGGACATCGTGGCCAACGGCCTGGAAGCCCTGCAGGCGCTGCAACTGCGCGCCTACGACCTGGTCTTGATGGATCTGCACATGCCGGAGCTGGACGGCCTGGCCGCCACCCGCCGCATCCGCAGCGAACTTCCCCCAGAGCGCCAGCCGCGCATCCTCGCCCTCACCGCCGATGCCTTCCTGGAAAGCCGCGCTGCTGCCGAAGCCGCCGGCGTCGATGGCTACCTGACCAAGCCCCTGCAGCCGGCTGTGCTGGAGCGGGCCCTCCAGGAAGCTGCTCTCGATTTTGTCGGGGATCCAAAGCCAGAGCCGGCCCTGGATGCCGCTGCCCTGGCCAGCCTGCAGAGCATGCTGGGATCCCCGGAAGACTGGCAGGAGATGATCCAAACCTACCGGCAAGACAGCCAGGCCCTGCTGGGATCCCTGCGCCAGGCCCTGGAGAGCCGGGATGTCCAAACCGTGGCCCAACTGGCCCACCGCCTCAAGGGCAGCAGCAGCACCTTGGGGGCCAAGCTCTTAGCTCAACGCTGCCAGGCGCTGGAAAAGCTCGTTCGCAAGCCATCGGCCAACTCTGTAAACTGGGATACCATAGAGCAGGCCTTCCAGCGGTTGGAAGCCGAGTACCAGCGGGTTATCCTCGAATTATCGGCTAGCGCGCCAGGACCGCTTCTTTCTTCTCCAGGGGCCCATGCAGAGGCTTGAGAGCAACCTTTCGGCTGGATCCGTTCCTCAGACCGGAACGAGCTCTGCTGCGGCAGAGAAGCGGCCTCTCCTCCTCATTGCCGACGATGATCCCAGCCAGCGGCTTTTGACTCGCTACGCCCTGGAGCGGGAGGGCTACCAACTCGTGGAAGCGGACAGCGGCTTGGCGTGTCTAGAAGCTGCAAGCCGCTATCAGCCGGACATGGTGCTCCTCGATGCGGTGATGCCGGATCTGGATGGGTTTGAGTGCTGCCGCCGCCTCCACGCCCAAAACCCGGACTTGCCGATTTTAATCGTCACGGCTTTGGAAGACGAAACCTTTGTCAACGAGGCCTTTGCAGCCGGCGCCAGCGACTACATCCCCAAGCCCATCCACTGGTCGGTTTTGAAGCGGCGGCTGCGCCACTTGCTGCAAGCCAACCAGGCCCAGCGCCGTCTGCAGCAGCTTAACCAGGAACTGGAAGCCAAGGTACAGGAGCGCACCGCCCAACTGGCCTGCCAGGTGGCAGATCTGGAGCAGCTCAACCGCCTCAAAGACCACTTTTTGGCCACCGTCTCCCACGAGCTGCGCACCCCCCTGACCAAGATCAAGCTGGCCCTGGAACTCCTGCGCCGCACCCCCCTCAACGAGAAGCAGCGGCAATACCATGACATTGCCCTGCAGGAGTGCGAGGCCGAAATCCAGCTCATCAACCGCCTATTGGATCTGCAGGGCCTGGAAGGGAAAGACCTGGGCTCTGCCGTTGCAGCTATTGACCTGCCCCACCTCTGGCACAGCTTGATCGAGTCGGTGCAGCAATGCACCCAGGCCCGCTCCCTCACGCTGCAGGTGGGGGATCTGCCCCCCTCCCCCTGGCGGTTTTACAGCCATCCGCAGCTCCTGACCCAGATCCTCAAAGAGCTGCTGGACAACGCCTGCAAGTTCACCCAGCCAGGTGGCACGATTCGTCTAGAGGTTCAGCCAATCCCTGAAGGGGTTGAGTTCAGGATCGGCAACACCGCTCAGATCCCGCCCGACCAGTTGCCCCGCCTGTTCGAGCGCTTTTATCGGGTGCCCACTGCGGATCCCTGGGCCCAGCCGGGCAGCGGCCTGGGGCTGGCCTTGGTGAAGCAATGGGTGGAGCGCCTCCAGGGTCACATTCGAGTAACCAGCGAGGCGGGGTGGACATGTTTCCTGCTGCGCCTGCCCAGCCTAAAGCCCTCTGGCAGGACGTGATCAGTGGCCGACGGCAGCGGCGGTTTCGGCAGTGGCAAAGGAAGTGCCGCAGCCGCAGCTAGCCACCGCATTGGGGTTCTTGAAGCGGAAGCCGCCCCCCAACAGATCCTCGGAGAAATCGACAGTCAGCCCTTGAATAAAGGTCATGCTCAAGGGATCCACCGCCACCCGAATCTCGCCAAAGTCAAAGGTATGGTCGTCAGGGTTGGCCTGGGGCTCGAAGTTCATGGTGTAGGAGAGGCCGGAGCAGCCGCTGGGCTTTACCCCCAGGCGCAAGATGGGTTGGGATCCCTCTTTCTCATACTTGCTGCGCAGCCGCTTTAGCTCTTGGATGGCGCTCTCGGTCAAGGTGATCATGGCGGGAAAGCTGACACTTACTTTTATCCTAACAGGGGTTTTGGGCCGCCTTTTCCCCTCGCGCGGCAGGAACAGTTGATAAGCTAGGGATCCCGTTTCCTCAAGCCTAACGTTCTGCCCTTGTGACGGATCCCAACGCCATTCGTGTTACCTTTCTGGGCACCAGCTCCGGCATGCCCACCCGCCAGCGCAATGTCTCGGGCGTGGCGGTGCAGTTTCCGCAGCGGTCAGAATGGTGGCTGTTCGATTGCGGCGAGGGCACCCAGCACCAGTTGCTGCGCCTAGACGAGCTGCGCCCCAGCCAGTTGCGCCGCATTTTCATCACCCACATGCACGGGGATCACATCTACGGCCTGCCAGGGCTGTTGGCCTCCTGCGGCCTGGGCAGCACCCCCCAACACATCGACATCTATGGCCCCCCCGGCCTGGAAGAGTACCTGAAGACGGTGCTGCGCTACAGCGAGAGCCGAATTCCCTATTCCTTCCGGGTTCACACCGTCGAAACAGGGCTCATTCTTCAGGATCCCGAGTACTGGGTCTTCTGCGCCCCCCTGGATCACCGGGTGCCCGCCTTCGGCTACCGCGTGGTGGAGCAAGACCGGCCCGGCACCTTCGACGTGGCCAAAGCCCAGGCAGACGGGATCCCGCCCGGCCCTCTCTACGGGCAGCTCAAGGCCGGCCAATCCATCCTCTGGCAAGGCCGCTGGTTCCACGGGCGAGATTACGTAGGGGCTCCGATCCCAGGGCGCAAGTTCTCCTACTGCACCGACACCATCTTCTGCCGCAACGCCGTCGATCTCTCTCGCGCCGCCGATCTGGTCATCCACGAGGCCACCTACGCCGAAGCGGATCGGGAGCTAGCCGAGCGCGCCAAGCACTCCACCGCCGCCATGGCCGCGCGGGTGGCCGCCGAAGCCAAGGCCCAGACCCTCATCCTCACCCACTTCAGCCCCCGCTACACCTCAGAGAGCCCTATCACTTTGGAAGACCTGCTGGCCGAAGCCCGGGCCATTTTTCCCAACACCATCCTGGCCCGGGATCGGATGACCTACGAGATCCCGCGCCGCAGCCCCGCTCCCCTGCCGGTGGGAGTCTAGACCTGCCTTGCTAGCTAGAATGATAGGACCGACAGCCTCAACCTGCGATGACGGATCCCAGACCCTATCCCGAACGGCCCAAAACCGAGCAACTGGAGCAAAACGCCAGCGAGTGGCAGGCCTTCAGCGCCTTGCCCCCCGCCACCTCTCTGCCTCCTGTGCAAGCCGAGCGACCGGCTTCTCAAGCAGCCAGCGTCCCCCAGGCTGAGGAAACCCTGCCCAAACTGGCCCCCTGGGGCAAACGGATCGGAGCCTTTGCCCTGGATTTTGGGCTGGGGCTGGGGGTCTCCTACCTGGCGCAGGGCCTGGCTTCCCTGGTGGGAGCCGATGCGGGCGCCGTGGATATGACCGGCTACATCGCCTTTTTTGCCACCTGGTTGGTGAACCGCGGCTACTTCCAATCCCGCCCCGCCGGCCAAAGCCTCGGCAAATGGCTGCTGAACCTCAAAACCCTGGATCCCGAAACCGAGGCCTCACCCCATCTGGTGCGCTCCCTGGCCCGCGAAGGGGTGCTCTCGCTGTTTATCCTCACGGAAGCCCTGCTGGTGCCTTTGGCTGCCGATGGCCTGTTCGCCCTTTTCGATAAAGAAAAACGCCAGAGCATCCACGACCGCGCCGGACGCACCCTGGTGGTGGAATCGGAGCGAGGCTACCACCTGGATGAAAAAGCCCTGCGGCTGCTGCAGGAAATTCTGGAGGGAGAAGCCGCCGAGGACGTCAAGTCCGCTGCTCGCGACCTGTTGCGCAAAGCTCAGCGCAACGAAACTGTGCGCGATCTTTCCAGACAGATGCAGCGCCTGAGCAGGGACGTGGATCGGAACACCCGCGCCCTCCGCCAACAAACCGGCAGGCAAGTCAAAAACTGGGTTGATTCCGTCAAAGAAAAGTTGGATAATTGGTGATCGCGCTTGCGAGGTAGCCCATCTCCAACCTCGTTGGCTGGGGTTTTGGGGATCTCGAGCCGACTTTCACCTCCATCTTGGGATCCACTATGGCCAAAGCAAAGGGTGCCCGCATCATCATTACCCTGGAATGTACGGAGTGCCGCACCAACGTCAACAAACGTTCTCCGGGGGTAAACCGCTACACCACCACCAAAAATCGCCGTAACACCACGGCCCGCTTGGAGCTGAAGAAATTCTGCCCCAAGTGCAACCGCCACACCGTCCATAAAGAGATCAAATAGTTCAAGACGCTTTACCGTTCTCCTGACCTATGGTTTACGCTCGTCGCCGCCTGTCTCCCATCAAACCGGGAGAGCCGATCAAATACACCGATGTTGAGCTGCTCAAGAAATTTGTAACCGAGCGCGGCAAGATCCTGCCCCGCCGCATCACGGGGCTGACTGCCAAGCAGCAGCGGCAAGTCTCCAAAGCCATCAAACAAGCGCGCATCCTAGGCCTTCTCTACTTTGTCAACAAAGAAGGGTAAGTTGCTGTCTGCTTTCTCCGGATCCCGATGAGCCTGCAGCTTTCGCCGCAATTGCAAGCTCGAATGGCCCAGCCCCTTGAGATTGGGGGGGTAAAGGTTTTTAGTCGTGTCTTTCAGGCACCCCTGTCAGGCGTAACCGACAAAGTGTTTCGGGGGTTGGTACGCCGCTTTGCCCCGCAAAGCCTGGTCTACACCGAGATGGTGAACGCCACCGGGTTGCACTATGCCCGCGAGCTGCCCCGCATTATGGAAGTGGGTGAAGGAGAACAGCCCATCGGCATCCAGTTGTTCGACTGCCGGCCCCACTTTTTGGCCGAAGCGGCTCGCATGGCCGTGGATGAGGGGGCGACCTTGGTGGATATCAACATGGGCTGCCCAGTAAACAAGATTACCAGAAACGGCGGCGGCTCTGCCCTGCTGCGGGAGCCGGACACGGCAGCCCGGATTGTGGAAGCGGTGGCCAAGGCTGTACCTGTACCTGTTACAGTGAAAACTCGCCTGGGCTGGTCAGATCAGGAGATCAACATTCTGGATTTTGCCCATCGGCTGCAGGAGGCTGGAGCGCAACTGCTTACTTTGCATGGCCGCACACGCGCCCAGGGCTTTAGCGGCAAGGCTCGCTGGGATTGGATCCGCTGGGTCAAAGAGCACTTACGCATTCCGGTGATCGCCAACGGCGATATTTTCTCGACTGATGCAGCGGTAAAGTGTCTGGAGGAGACCGGAGCCGACGGGGTGATGTGCTCCCGCGGCACGATGGGCTACCCCTTCCTGGTGGGGCAAATCGATCACTTCCTGAAAACCGGCCAAGAAAGGCCGGCTCCTACCCCCCTGGATCGGATTCAAATGGCTTTAGAACACTTGCGGGGCCTCTGGGAGTATAAGGGAGAACGTGGCATCCGTCAGGCCCGCAAGCACATGACCTGGTACATCAAGGATTTTGCCGGCGCCTCTCAGTTTCGCGCCCTTCTCTGTCGCATCGAAACCTTGCAAGAAGGGGAAGCCCTTCTGCTTCAGGCCATGGAGCGCTGCCAAGAGGCCCCGCTGCAACCGGAAGAAGTAACTGAAGACTCAAACGAAGAGCAATTTGAAGAGACTACCTGAAATTGAGTGGGGGATCCTTTTACCCTGACGGCTGGGCGGTAGCCAATCGGTCTTTGACCGCCGTTTGCAAACGGTCGTTTTCATCTTGAAACAAGGCATCCACGCTTCTGGAGAAGCGACCCTGACTTGCTATGGGCAGTTGAGCATAAGCAAACTGCTCCGGCTGAGACAGAAGCTCGCGGTCAGCAGCTTCAGCCGCACCTGAGCTCGATGCGAGCTTTTGGTCTGGCGGGCCTGGCCAGCCTCCCGCAGGCTGCCACGGTTTTCCCGAGCAGCCTGTGGAAAACCTGTGGAAATCCCCCGAAGGCCGCCCCCAGCCTTCATGGGATCCCCAGACCACATCTAGAGCAACGAACCACTAGATTAGAGCATCCCACACTGGTCGTACGTTAAGTTTTATAAATTTGTCAGGGAATAGCAACATTTTCATCCCCCTCAGCCTGTGGAAAACTTGTGGAAAACTTCAAAAATCTGTGGAAAACTTGTGGAAAAACCTCCCGAGTTATCCACAGAGTATTTATACCTTGTGGAAAGTTGGCCAAGTTATCCACAGTTTTTCCACAGGTGGGGAATACGATCAAAAGCTTGTGGCGCAAGGTTTTTCCGATCAATTTCCACAGTTTCCACAGCCCCTACTACTACTAGATTAAAAAATTAAATTGGGTAGGGATCGTGATTTTTAACTTTATCCTGCGCGCGCGAGGAAAATTTTTTGCAAAACTCGTCTGGGCAGGGAGGGATCCGTGGGAAGCAGGCGGTGTAGGATAGGCGTATTCAGCTCGCAAGTCCCCTGATGGTGCAAGCTCAACGTCCTGCGGATTGGGAAGTCGAAACCGGATCGCCCGCGTCTGCCCCGCGCGACGGCAGGTCTGGGGATCCCTTCCCCGTCAACAGGACAGAGTCCTTCGGCAAGGCTGTCGACCTACCTGCCGGTTGTCTTTGCTTCACCTGTGAGCAAGCTGAGCTCAGCCACCACCTTGCTGCAGTTAGCCGAGCCGTTGCCAGCCGTCCTGCCCTGCCAGTTTTGGCCAACGTGCTGGTAGAGGCAAGTGCAGAGGCACAGCGGGTTGCCCTGACGGCCTTTGACTTGAACTTGGGCATTCGCAGCGAGTTCGAGGCCGAGGTGAAGGGATCCGGTCGCACCACTCTGCCGGCCAAGCTGCTCAGCGACATCGTCAGCCGTTTGCCTAGCGGCCCGATCGGCCTCAGCCAAGTGCCGGAGAGCGCTGCCGTGACCCTTACATCGGCCGCCGGCCAGTACCAGCTACGCGGCATGCCTGCGGAAGAGTATCCCACCTTGCCCGAGATAGCGCCCCGTACTGCCGATGCCGATGCTGAGGAGGAGAGCTTAGCCGCCCAGATCCTTGAGCTGCCCATCGAGAGCCTGCTGCAAGGGATTGGCCAAACCCTCTTTGCCGCTTCCGGTGATGACACCAAGCAAGTGCTTACGGGTGTACATGTCAAGCTCTTGACCGGGGATCCGCCGCGGCTGGAGTTTGCGGCCACCGATGGACATCGCCTGGCGATAGTTCAGGTGGAGGCGGAAGGGATCCCAGTTGATTTGGCGGCTGGGGGGACGAAGCTGGATTTCACCATTCCCGCTCGGACTCTACGAGAGGTGGAGCGCATCCTCGGCGCCCAGACGGCCGCCTCCGCGGTGGAACTGCGGTTTGACCGGTCGCAGGTGCAATTTATTTTGCCCCCTGGCGCCGGCAGCGCTCAGTGCCAGCAGCGGATTACCAGCCGCCTTTTGGAGGGCCAGTACCCCGACTACAACCGCCTGATCCCCCGGCAATTTGAGCGGCATGTAACCCTGGAGCGTCGGCCTTTGATCGAGTCCTTGGAGCGAGTGGGGGTGTTTGCTGCCCAGCGGAACGACATCATCAAGTTCAACCTTTCTGAGGCAACCCAAACCCTACGCATCAGCACCGAGGCGCCCGATGTGGGCAGCGGCGAGGAATCTCTGCCGGTACAGATGTCCGGCCCTGACCTGGAGCTGGCTTTTAATGTGCGCTACCTGCTGGAGGCCCTTAAGGTGTTTCATACACAGCAGGTGAGCCTGGAGCTGAACGGCGCTACCCAGCCGGCCATCTGGAAGCCGATTGGAGCGACGCGCCTCTGCTATTTGGTCATGCCGGTTCAACTGCGGGCTACCTAGCCCACCCCAGCCTGACCCAAATCGAAGATTGGCCTCAGTTGCTCCCCTGACCTGTCCGGAGAGGAGAACAGGTGGCTGCCGATAGCAGCTCGAGCAAACCGGTGGGTAAACTCCTGCACCAAGTCCACCCGCCCTTGGCGCAAAACGGCCGGCTCCAGGCGCTCGGTCGTGTTGCAGGTCATTAACACCACCAACCTCTGCTCGCAGTCGAGATAATCGGGAGCGAGCACGCTTTGGTGAAGGGTGCCATCTAACAGGCTGAGGATGCGTTCGGTTTTGGTGCTCTGCTGGGCTACCTCGCTGGCTCGGTCTTGGGCGAGGTGATCGGCTTCGTTGATGATCAGGCAGACCCCCTCCAGGTAGGGGGGCGCGATGAACTCCTGCACGGCTTCGTGATCCAAGATGAGCACCGCATAGCGCAGGGGCCCCAGCAGCTCGTGGGTCACTGCCTGCGTCCATCCCGTTTTGCCCGTACCCGGGATCCCGTGCACCAAGACCGCCAATCGCTCCTGCTGTAGAAGCTGCAAAGGCCTGAATTTCGGTGGGAAAAGAACTGATTGGATAGGGGCTGTGGATTTGCCCGATCCGGCTTTGGTAGCCGCTCACCATCACTGCCAGATTGTAAGTAACCTTGCGAACAAGGGCCTGAGAGCCACGCCCAGCAGGGTGTAGCGGCGGCAGTTGTGATAGGTGGCCTGAACTTGTAGCCAAATCTGCGGCTCCGGTCAGAAGGCATAGGTGGTGCCCAGGCTGCTGATTTCCTCCCAACTGCTGAACCGCTCGACTGGATGGTAGAAGTAGCGCTCCATATGGAATTGCGCCAACTGCACCAGTCGCCCCAGATGCGCTAAAACTCTGAGAACGGTCATTTCCTGCAGGCGCCTTAAAACGTCATCGATGGGAACTTGATCCCGGCTCACCTGCTGCTGAATCGGCGTCTGCGTGGAGAGCTGATCATGAAATACTGTATGGTCGGGGCGGGGCAGAGGTGGAGTGACGCTATTCCAAAACCCTTCGATCTTGTAACAGGTATTCTCTGAAAGTTGAGAAGCGCGCTGTACTCTCTACGTCCTACCGCATTGGCAATATCGCTGCACACATCTCCAAAAATTTTTCGGCCAACGCCCAGGGATCCCGCACAGGAATACTCGGCATCGAAATGGCGGTACAGGGGTTTCCACCCGGATTGCAGTAGGTTGTGCCGGTAGCTGGGGTAATAGTCTTCGTAATCGTTATCCAGGCAGGGTTAGGGTCTGAGAAGAGGGGAAGCCAATAGGGGGTGCTAGGGCGTGGACGACTGAAAGAGCTGGGCTGTTGACGATTGCAGGGAATCCAAACGGCATGAGTCAAGAGTGTTCTGGGTGTGGTCAGGTGGTTCCCAAAAAACGCCACGAAAGGTGGCACGATTGCCCCTACTGCGGGCTAAGCCTGTCACGGGATCACAACTTGGCGAGGGGAATCAAATCCAGAGCGGTGGGGCATCCCGTTCTTAAAGCTCAGGAAACGCCCGCTGCGATAGCAGGGATCCCTGTTCGCGAAGCGTGGCGTAAGCCATGAAGCCCGCCCTCTACCCGTTCGCGTCAGCGGCGCGGAGCGCTTCAGGGTGAGGAACGGGAGTATGGGCTTCCAAATCGTTGCTGTGGGCTGTGGAGCCCGAATGGCCGCTGAGAGCGGCTTGGGCGTTGCGGCGCAGCCGGTGGGCCTTGAGGCGGCGCAGGGCAGAGGCGGGAAACCTGCGGTCGAACTCCTCGTCGCCAATCCGCGCCAGTTCTTGGAGATCGGGGGCAACATTCCAAGGGTAAGGCTGAAAATCGGGGATCCGGCTGGGCCGGGCAAAGCGCTGGTTCCAAGGGCAGACCTCTTGGCAGATGTCGCAGCCGGCCACCCAGTTGTGTAGGTTCTGGGCGATCTCGGCAGGGATCTGCTCGGCGTGGCTTTCCAAGGTGTGGTAGGCAATGCAGCGGCGGGAATCCACCACCCCTGGGCTGACGATGGCCTGGGTGGGGCAGGCCTCCAGACAGCGGCTACAGGTGCCACAGTGGGCGGTGTGGGGCCGGTCGGGGATCAACGGGAGAGTGGTCAGGATTACCCCCAGAAATACCCAGGAGCCGTATTCGCGGGTAAGCAAGAGGCCGTTTTTTCCGATCCAGCCCAAGCCCGCCTGCATGGCCCAGGGCTTTTCCGCCACTGGGCCGGTATCGACGTAGAATCGACCGCGGTAGTCCGGAAACTGGGCCTGCATCCAGAGGTGGAGCTGCTTCAGCCGCCGTCCCAACACGCGGTGGTAGTCCCGCCCCCACGCGTAGCGGGAGATCTTGCCTTTAGCTGGATCCCGGCTGTGGCAGGTGGGGGTGTAGTAGTTGAGGGCCACACAGACCAGAGATTGTACTCCCGGCAGCACCCGCTCTGGATCCATTCGCCGGGGATCGGCCATCCAGGCCATGTCGGCGGCCATGCCCGCGGCCAGCCAGGCCCGCAAGCTCGTCAAGTCAGGGGGATCCGCCGCGCTGGCAATGCCGACTTTGTCAAAGCCCAGCGCCAGCGCCTGCCGCTTCACCTGCTCGGTGGCTCTGGCCCAATCGGCTGCTGCTCCCACGGTCGGCCCCGACAATTCTAGGGCTATTCTGGCAGACCCATCACCTGGCGGTAGCGGGCCTCCAGTTGTGCTGCCTGCTGCGAGCGACGGAAGGGATCCCAGGTGCTGTGAGCGAACAGCTCCTGCCGCAGCTTGGCCACATCCACCGTCGTTACCTCGCCGTTGGCCACCACCCGCTTCCCCCTGACCCAGACGCTGTGCACCACCTGGGTGGGCCGGCCCAGCACCAGTAGACCAATGGGATCCGTGCGGGGCAACAGCGACAGTTGGGTGAGGTCGTAAAGCACCAGATCCGCCTGCTTGCCCACCTCCAGGGATCCCAGCTCCTCTCCCAGCCCTAGACCAATGGCCCCACCGCGAGAGGCCATCTCGATGCTCTCCCGCGGCGAGATCCAGTGGCGGTAGTCGGGATCCGTAATGTTGTGCAGGATGGTGCCGATTTTAATGGCCTCCAGGAGATCCTGGGAGTCATTGCTGGCTGACCCATCGCAGCCGAAGGCCACGTTCACCCCCGCCTGCCGGTACTTGAGGATGGGGGCGATGCCGCTGCCCAGGCGCAGGTTGCTCAAGGGGTTGTGGACAACCGTAGAGCCGGTGCGGGCCAAGATCTCGATATCGGCATCGGTAAGCCAGACGCAGTGGGCCAGCGAGGTTCTCCGGTCTAGGTAGCCCAAGCGCTCCAGGTGCTCGACTGCGCTGCAGCCGTACTTTTCCTGGGCCAATCTCTGCTGGGCGCGGGTTTCCAGCAGGTGGGCATGGCGGGGGAGGCCATACTTCTGGCTCAACTCCGCGCAGCCCTCAAACAGCTTGTCAGAACAGAGTTGGATGCCGGTGGGGGCCACCATCAGCGTGATGCCCTCCTCTGGCCGGTGAAAGCGCTGCACTGCCTCTTCCACAATGGCCAACACCTCCGCTGTGGAGAGAGGATAGGTTTCCAGCTCCCGATCCGAAAAGGAGCCGCTGGGCAACCCCTGAGAGAGGGCTTGATCCTGGAGCAGGGGGCCGATGAAAGCGCGGATCCCGACTTCTCGGTAGGCCCGCACCGCCGCCTCGAGGGTGGCCAGCTCCTGGCCAGGGATGAGGATTAGGTGATCCACTACGGTCGTGCCGCCACTGAGCAAGGTTTCCACCGCTGTCGCCAGGGCGCTGAGATAAATCTTTTCTGGATCCGGGGGCGCGTACTCGTGCAGTTGTGCCAGCCACAGCTCCAGCGGGTAGGGCGGGATGATCCCTCTTTGCCACAGCTCCGAAGAGTGGGTGTGAGCGTTGACAAAGCCGGGCAACAAAAGCTTGTTGTGGGCATCGAGCTCTACGCCATCTGGGCCCACTGCCGCCAGCTCTTTGCCGATGGCAGCGATCCGCTCCCCTTCAATGCGGACATCTGTAGTCTCGTAGCCGGTGGCGGTGGGAATCAGCACATTGCGCAAAAGGTAGCTCATGGCCAGCAATCAAAAGAGCTGTTCTTCAGTTCACACTTTGCCGTGCCAAGGCAAAAAGGGAGGAAAGCCCCAAATACCCTCCCAGGACGCTTCCCGTGAGGAAGTCACCACCTAGCCAGCCCCCCTCAGGGTGGAGAGGCCCACCGAGTAGGCTGCTTCCACCAATCGGGGTGAATTCAGGGATCCATCCGCAGCGTGGAATGGGCTTATTTCTTCTTCTTGGTGGAGCCCTTTTTGGAGGGCTTGCCCTCAGCAGCAGGCGCTGGCTCTGCGTCAGCAGATTCTGCGACGACGGGTTCTGGGGCAACGGACTCTGCTGGAGGTTCGGCAGCAGGTTGGTCAGCCACAGGTTCTGCGGGAGGAGCGGCTGCAACTTCTGCCACTTGCGCTGGCTGTGCTGGCTTGAGACCGGCCTGAGCGGCCACCTCAGCGGCAAAATCCGCTTCTTGTTTCTCGATCCCTTCTCCCAAGACGAAGCGGGCAAACCGCCGCACCCGGATGTTTTCCCCTAGCTTGGCAATGTGCTGCTTCACCAATTCCTCTACGGTAATCGAGGAATCTTTAATAAAGGGCTGATCCATCAAGGACAGCTCTTTCAGGCGCTTCTCGATGCGGCCCTGCACGATCTTTTCCCGCACGTTTTCAGGCTTGCTGGCCAGATCCTCTTTGCCCATCTCGATGGCCCTTTCCCGCTCCACCACTTCGGGAGGGATCTGGTCAATGCTGACGTACTCCACGCTTTGGCAGGCGGCAATCTGCTTGGCAATATCTTGCACCAGCTTCTTAAAGTCTTCGTTGCGGGCCACAAAATCCGTCTCGCAGTTCACCTCCACCAACACACCGATCCGGTTGCCGAAGTGGATGTAGCTATCGACAACCCCCTCAGCCGCCACGCGACTGGCCTTTTTGGCTGCCCCTGCCAACCCTTTCTGCCGCAGCCAGGTGATGGCTTTCTCCATATCGCCACCGGACTCTTCCAGGGCTTTTTTACAGTCCATCATGCCTGCGCCCGTCTTTTCGCGCAGCTCTTTGACCAATTTGGCATCAATACTCATGAGGGTTCCTCAAATCTCACATCGTACAAAGAGGCAGAAAGGATGTGACCGGATGCAGAGGATAGGCAGGAGCAGAACAAAGGATGAATCTGGATTTTAAGGATACAGGCTTCTGGAGAAAGGATGGACAGGGAGCAACTCGAACCACCCAGGATCCCCACCCTCGGCCCAAGGGTTACTCTCCCTGCTCGGGATCCCCCTCCTCTTCATCCTCCACATCTTCCAGAATGTCATCCTCTAGATCCATGTCCATGGCCCCCTCGTAGTCGTACTCATCCTCTTCGACTGTGTCGAGCTGCCCATGTCGCCCTTCGTAGATGGCATCGGCCAGCTTGCCTACAATCAGCTTAATCGCTCGGATGGCGTCGTCGTTAGAGGGGATGAAGACATCGCTCAGGTCAGGATCGCAGTTGGTATCCAGCAGCGAGATGATCGGAATCTTGAGCTTGATACATTCCTGAACGGCGTTGGCCTCCCGCCGCTGATCGACGATGATTACCGCGTCGGGGAGCTTGCGCATAGTTTTGATGCCGCCCAAGTACTTCTCCAACTTGGCCAATTCCCGTTTTAGGCGGGCCGCTTCTTGCTTAGGCAGGCGATCCAGCAGGCCGCTGCTCTGCATCTCCTCGATTTCCTTGAGGCGGTCGATGCGGGTTTTGATGGTGGCCCAGTTGGTGAGCATGCCCCCCAGCCAGCGCTGGTTGACGTAGTAGCTGCCACAGCGAGTGGCCTCATGGGCGATGATCCCGGCGGCTTGCCGTTTGGTGCCGACAAACAGGAAACGCCACCCCTTTTCGGCCCCCTCCCGCACGTATTCATAGGCTTCGTTGAGGTAACGGGCCGTCTGCACCAGGTCGATGATGTGAATGCCGTTGCGCTCGGCGAAAATGTAGGGCCGCATCTTGGGGTTCCAGCGGCTGGCCTTGTGGCCGAAGTGTACCCCTGCCTCCAGCAGTTGAGGCAAACTGACTACGCTCATGAGTTGGTTATCTCCTACGGGTTAGCCTCCGCCCGAACGGATCCCCGTTGAGGACACCCGGTAGTTCGGGCGTGTGGTATTTTGACAGCTCAGCTATGCTAGCATGTGTTCTACAGGATCCGGTAACCAAGGCCTTGCACTTGCCGGGATCCGGTTCTAGAAGCTAAACTGGTAAAGCACCTCCAGAGATTTTCTCTGGCTTAGGTGCGTCGGGGCGTAGCGCAGCTTGGTAGCGCACCACTTTGGGGTAGTGGGGGTCGAAGGTTCAAATCCTTTCGCTCCGACTGGAATTAGAGAGAGCCCCTTTCTAGTGGCAGGGTCAAGCCATTCTTTTGGGGATTGCGGTAAACTACCCCGCGGCTGAAGCTAGGGGCTCTGAGGGCTCCGTCCCGCTGGCGCGAGCAGGGAAACTGCTCTTGGAAAGAAAGCTGCATTGGCGCTAGTGGTGCGGGGCCTCCTAGGTGGCTTCCATCAGAACCTCCGGGGTACTCCCGCCACAGCGCAGCTTGGCGGGATGGGGG
>NZ_JANSHO010000009.1:0-31876 GCF_047502635.1 Synechococcus sp. RC10B2 | reverse complement strand
GGCAAATGCTGCCGCCAACCTGCTTAAGAAAGTCAGCAGAACCTTGGGGCTTTGCCTTCAGGAACTGTCTAGAGGCGCTTTGACAAAGCCTTTGCGACGACCGTGTAAGAATCCCCCGCCTTTAGACGGTGGGAGTGTCAAACTTCAGAGAACGGGTTGGTGGGGGAGCTGACCCTGAGAAAGTTTTGGATAGCAGCAACGGCTTGCCACACTCTTCCCTGGTCTGAGCGGTAACCAGCTTTATTTTTGAGCGACTGATAAACTCCTCTTTTTAGCTCGTAGCACAAGCTGCTGGGAACAAGGCATTGGCATCCTCCATTTGGTGGGAGCGGAAGTGGCGCCTGAAAGCTTCCACACAAGAAGCCAGAATCGTGATCTTGCTTTTTGGCTTGTTCAAAACAGCGGTGTTCAAGATGCGGTTCTGTTTAGCCCCGACTAGCTCCTGCCCTTCCACCAAAAGCAAGAGAAAACCGCTGTAGTTTTCCACAACTAGATACGGCACAACGCCGTTCTGATTGATTTCACTAATCGTTGCTTCCTGAGCTCCATGATCTGGAAGGCGATAGGCAGCCTCTCTCTGTATCCTCTGGAGAAAACAGCGGGAAAATCTGAAAGCCGCCCTACTGAATAGCACCACCAACTTGCAGTGTTGGCAGGTTCAGTTTGAGCATCGATTTCTCCTTTGGGCTTGCTAGCACTATCTCTTCAACTTCCTCCAGAGCTGCAGTGGTTGGCATTAACAACAGAAGCTGGGGAGCCGAGAAGAAGCAATGGCTTGAGCCGCTGCCGAGTAACAAACTGGAGAGACCGCATTTTACAATACATGTTGCGATTAGCCCTCAGCAGGGGGTTCCTGGAAGTGGAAAAAAGCCTTAGCATCTGGCATCGGCTGGCCCGCCGATATGGGCTTAGGCTCTTGAGTGCTGCCGATATAGCCGTCAATGGCTCGCGGCCCTGGGATCTGCAAATCCACGACGAGCGGCTCTACCTGCGCTGCCTGCTCTATGGATCCCTGGGCTTTGGCGAGGCGTACGCAGAGGGCTGGTGGGATTGCGAGGCTATTGACGAGTTGGTTTACCGTCTTCTCACCAGTCAGGCAGCGGAGCAAGTGGGCTGGCCAGTTCGGCTCCTGCTGGCGTTGGACAGTCGCCTAGTTAATCGCCAGCGGGGTAAGGGAGCGTTTGTGGTTGGCCAGCGCCACTACGACCTCGGCAACGACCTCTACGAAGCCATGCTGGATCGCCGCCTGATCTATAGCTGTGCCTACTGGGATGGGGGGGCGCAGACCCTGGACGAGGCCCAGGAAGCCAAGCTGGATCTCATTGCCCGCAAGCTGGATCTGCAGCCCGGCATGCGCGTGCTCGACATTGGCTGCGGTTGGGGCGGCACGGCCCAGTACCTAGCCGAACGCTACGGTGTGCAGGTGGTGGGCATTACCGTCTCCCAAGAACAGGCCAAGCTGGCTAGCGAACGCTGCCAGGGCCTGCCGGTGGAGATTCGGCTGGAAGACTATCGCCAGACGCAGGGAAAGTTTGATCGGATCCTTTCTGTGGGCATGTTTGAGCATGTGGGCTACCGCAACTACCGAACATTTATGCAGGTAGCCCGTCGCCTCCTCAAAGACGATGGCTTGTTTCTTCTCCACACCATCGGCGCCAACGTTGCCTACCAGGGTCGGGATCCGTGGATTGAACGCTACATTTTCCCCAACTCGATGCTGCCCTCGCCTCGTCTGATAACAGCGGCTTTTGAGGGTCTGTTTGTACTGGAAGACTGGCACAACTTTGGGATCAACTACGTGGCCACCCTAAAAGCTTGGCACGCCAATTTTGAGCGGGCATGGCCACAACTGGCCGGCCGCTACGGCGAGCGCTTTCGCCGCCTGTGGCGGCTTTATTTGCTGATGAGCGCCGGCAGCTTCAAGGCCCGTGCCAGCCAGCTTTGGCAACTGGTCCTCTCGCCCAGGGGAGTAAGGGACGGCTATCGCTCGGTGCGGTAGCGAAGACAACCCTTCCCTCTTTGGCTTTTCCGACCCACCCCCGCGCGCAGTAGGCGCTCTCGGCGAGGGTGTTATGATTGATTATCATTCTCATTCAGGCCAGTGGGTTGATGCCCGAAGCTCTGCGGCAGATTGTAGGTCGCTTTCAAAAGGCCAGAACCTCCCGTCAGAAGTACGAATTGCTTCTGGCCTATGCCAAGCGCCTGCCCCCTTTCCCCGAGTCGCAGCGAACAGAGGAGAATCTGGTGCGGGGTTGTGCCTCGCGGGTGTGGCTGGCCACCGAGCTAAAAGACGGCAAGGTCTACATCCAAGGGGATGCCGATGCCCAGTTGGTCAAGGGCTTGGTGGCTGTTTTGGCGGAGGGGTTGAGCGGTCTGCGCCCAGAGGAGATCCTGGAGGTTTCCCTAGAGTTTGTGCGGGAGATGGGCCTCAACTTTAGCCTTAGCCCTTCCCGCAGCAATGGCCTGGTGAGCATGTTTTCGCTGCTGCAGCAGCGGGCCTTGGCTTTTCAGAAGTCAGGCGCTTCCGGCTCTGCTGTCTCTGTCGTCTTGTGAGGTACTAAGGCTCATGGCTGATAAAGCTAACTCTCTGCGTTCGGCTCGACCTGTGCGGTCACTGGTCTCGCTGGTGGCCGCCCTCTCGGTCGGGATCCTGGGCGGCTTGCAGATGCGCCAAGAAGAGTCCCAGGCGCAGCAGGGATCCACCCCCCCGAAGGTGGTGACCACGATCCTGCCGATAACGCAATTTACCCGCGCGGTGGCCGGGGAGCGGGCCGAGGTGACGCCTCTCATTCCGCCCCAGATGGGACCCCACGACTTTCAGGCTCGACCGGAAGAGGCGCGTCTGCTGGCCCAGGCGGATGTGCTGGTGATCAATGGGTTGGGAATGGAGACCTTCCTGGAGGGATTGATTGCCAATGCTGGGAATCCGAAGCTGCGCATCATTGATAGCAGCCAAGGGATCCCGACCTTGCGGACTGAGGAGCCAGAACATGGGCACTCCCACAGCCATGGGCATGGGCATTCTCACGGTCATGGGCACTCTCATGGGCACAGCCATGGGCATGGGCATTCTCACGGTCATGGACACTCTCATGGGCACAGCCACGGCAAGTTGAACCCCCACATCTGGCTAGATCCCAGGCGGGCCATTCAGCAGGTGGAAAACATCCGCGACGGCCTGATTGCTGTGGATCCAGAAGGGGCAGAGATTTACCGCGCCAATGCTGCCGCCTTTATCGAGCAACTGGAAGCTTTGGATAAAGAAATCGAGCAGAAATTGGCGCCCTTTGCCGGCAGAAAGTTTGTGGTCTTCCACGACTTTGCCCCCTATTTTGCTGAGCGCTACAACCTCAAAGCGGAGTTCTTGGTGGAGATCCCGGAAGCCAGCCCCTCCCCTGAGGATGTGCGGCGGGTGATGGATACGGTACGGCAATCGGGCCTGAAGACGATCCTAGTGGAACCTCAGGTGGGGAGTGACAACCCCTTTGAGGTTTTGGCCAGAGATCTGGGGGTACAGGTTCGCGTGTTCGATCCCATCGAAACCGCCGGCCCGGAGGGGATCGAGCCGGAATACTACCTAGCCATCATGCGGCAAAACGTGGAGAACCTGGTCTCCGCCTTTGAGAAGGAAAAGGCCTGGCTTCCCCTGCAGTTGCCCGTGGTGGGCCAAGCTGCCCTCGAACACCTGCTGGCGAGGGGGCGATGACCTCCCACTTGGGCGAAGTTGTCCTTTGGGTGGAGGGGCTGACGGTCTATCGGGGATCCCAGTTGGCGGTGCAGAACGTGTCGTTTGCGCTGGAGGCGGGATCCCATATGGCGATTGTCGGTCCCAACGGCGCCGGCAAGAGCACCCTCGTGCAGGCCATCTTGGGGATCCTGCCCCGCCAGTGCGGCTCGGTTTGGATCCTGGGAGAGCGGCTGCGCCTGTCGGGGTATTTGCCCCAGGCGGTGCGGCAGCAGCTTGCCTATGTGCCGCAGCGGTTGCAGTTCAACCCCGCCATTCCCGTGACGGTGGCGGAGTTTGTCGCCCTGGGCTGGGGATCCCTCAGACCCCGCTGGCCCTGGCAGCAGCAGGTTGCTCGGCAAGAAGCTGTTCGGAAGGCCTTGCAACGGGCCGAGGCCCTGCACCTGGCCCCTAAGCCTTTGGGTCAACTGAGCGGCGGCGAGCTGAAACGGGTGTTGCTGGCCTATTGTCTAGTTTGGCCGCGGCGGCTCCTAGTGCTGGACGAGGCCCCCGCTGGCCTGGATAGCCCCAGTGAAGGGGAGTTCTATCGGCTGTTGGAAGAGCTGCGCCGATCCCTGGGCTGGGCCATTTTGCAGGTCTCCCACGACCTGGAGATGGTCTCTCGCCACTGCGACCGCGTGTTGTGCCTCAACCGCTCCCTGATCTGCCAGGGATCCCCCAGCGTGACGCTGTTGCCCGAGGTGTTGAGTCAGGTCTATGGGCCGGAGTTTGCCCGCTACATCCACCATCACTGAGGAGAAAAAATGCCGGAAACCTGGGCGCGGGTGGTGGAATTGCTGCAGTTGCCCTTCATGCAGCGGGCCCTGCTGGGCGGGATCCTGACAGGGGTGACGGGGGGACTGCTGGGCAGTTTTGTCATCTTTCGGCAGTTGGCGTTTTTTAGCGATGCCCTGGGGCATTCGGCGCTCTTGGGTATTGTCGTGGGAGTGGTTCTGGGACTGAATCCTACGGCGGTGCTGATGGTGTTTGGGGTGGTGTTTGCCCTGGGGGTGACTTTTATTCTGGAACGCACCCAGCTTTCGGCAGATGCGGTGCTGAACATCATCTACTCTTCCTCCTTGGCCCTGGCCATCATCGGCCTGAGCTTGATCCCTGGCTACCGCGGCAACCTCAACCAACTGCTCTTCGGGGATATCTTGGGCATTGGCCTGCCAGCTTTGGGGATGAGCGGCCTGCTCCTGTTGCTGGCCCTGGGGTACATTGGGCTGACTTTGACTGCCCAGATGTTGCTGACCCTGGATGAGTCGTTGGCGCGGGCGCGGGGGGTGGAAGTGGGCTGGCAGCGGCTAGCCTTTGTGGTGCTGCTGGCTTTGGTGGTGGCGCTGTCGATCCGCTCGGTGGGGGTGCTGTTGGTGAGCGCCTTTGTGGTCATCCCCGCCTCGACGGCGCGGCTTTTGGGATCCAGCTTTACAACCTATGTGCTGCTGGCCATGGCCTTGGGAGGCTTGAGCGCCGTGCTGGGGATCCTCCTTTCGGCAGCCTTTAATCTGCCCTCCGGACCCAGCATTGTTGCCACCCAGTTGCTCTTTTTTCTCCTAGCGATGGCACTAAAGGGGGTATGGCAACTCCTACGCCTCTAGCTGCCGGCAACCCCAAAAGCCCTCTGAAACGGCCTTTCCCCCCAGACCTGGCCAAAGAGGCGGCGGTAGCTTTCCGGGAAGACCTGGCCCATGAGGGTAGGCTGCTCGTAAACCCGCTTTAGGGTGTTGAGATCCCGTTTGGTGATGGTGGGCACCCGCAGCAGGCGGCGATTGCCAGTGGCCTTGGCGTGGTGGCCGCTGTACATCAGATCCCGCGGGTTGGGACTATGGCCCCACAGCCCCAGCCCATGGCCAATCTCGTGCCGAGCCACTGCCGTAACCTCTGCCAGCCCCTGGCCTTCGGCGATAACGATGCGCACCCGCTGCTGCAGCGAACCATCGGCGGCGAAGAAAAACTCTGGGCGGGCTGCCCCCGCTATTCCCTCGCCAATGGGAGGAACGCGGTAGATGCTCATCCCGTAGAAGGCCTCCTCTTCTTTGGCCACCACCTTGAGCGGGATATAGGCCGACCACTCCTTCACCGCCTGCTCCACAAAGGCTTTCCACTGGGGGTGATCCCCCTGGATGTAGACGGGGATGGGGTAGAAGGCCCACTGGGCATAAGCTCCGCCTGGCAGCAGCGGCTCGATCTCTTCGAAGTAGTCTCCCGCCGACTTGTCGTAGGCGTAGCGGGCTAGGCCTGGGGGCAGCTTGAGGCGAACCGGCTGCGGCAGCTCTTCTAGGGGTCTCTGCGCCTGAGCCAGGGATCCCACTCCGCCTACCGCCAGGGCAAGGAGCATTGCGCAGGCAATAACCCCAAACTGAAGGATGGAACGCCGCCGCCAGACCATACCTTGGGTCTCTCCCTTTCTGATTAAAGGCTATCGACTGGAAAGGCCCATGTCGATGCCAGCCGAGGGATCCCCTGGCCCAGAAGTGGCGGAATTGGCTACACTGAGAGTCTGCTGTCCCTAGCTTGGCCAAAGGTTTCCCATGCAGCTTCGTCTTGGCGAGCCACCTCTAACGCAGGCCGAATGTGCCCTGGTCTACTGCTTTGCCCCCAGCGGCGAAAACGCCACCTTCCCGCTGCCTGCTGAGATCGCTTCCCTGGACGAGAAGGTATGGTCGGGGCTGGTGGCGGAAGCGGTTCAAGAACAGAAGTTTCAGGGCAAGCCCAACAGCAGCCTCGCCCTGCGCCTGCCAGGGCCTATCCGCAAGCTGGTGCTGGTGGGGCTGGGGGATCCCGCAGCGCTGACTTTGGAAGGACTGCGACGGGCTACTGCCAACGGCCTGCGCCAGGCCCACAGCCTTAAAGCCAAGCAGGTAGTGCTGTCTTTGCCGGAAACTGGGCTGGATCAGGGGCGAGCAGTGCAGGCGGTGGTTGAAGCCAGCCTCCTGGTGGCCCACCAGGATAACCGCTTCAAATCTCCCCCCAAGCCCAACGAAGAGCGCGGCTTTTCCGTTGAAGAAGTCACGCTCTTGGTGCCGGGACTGGCCCAGGCCCGCCAAGACTGTGAGAACGCCCTTCAGCGGGCCACCGAGATGGCTGCCGGGACGATCCTGGCCCGAGAACTGGTGGCTGCTCCCGCCAACGTCGTCACGCCTCCTGCCCTGGCTGACACTGCCCGGCAACTGGCCCAAGACTACGGCCTAGAGGTGGAGATCCTGGGGCGGGAAGAGTGCAAAGCCCTAGGCATGGGGGCTTTCCTAGGCGTGGCCCAAGCCTCGGATCTGCCGCCTCAGTTCATCCACCTCACCTACAAGCCCAAAGAAGGGGATCCCGTTGCCAAGTTGGCCCTGGTGGGCAAGGGCCTCACCTTCGACTCCGGCGGCCTCAACATCAAAACCGACTCCCGCAGCATTGCCATGATGAAAACCGACATGGGCGGGGCGGCAGCCGTCTTGGGAGCGGCCCGTGCGCTAGCTGCCCTCAAGCCGCGGGTAGAGGTGCACTTTATCGTCGCCGCCACGGAAAACATGATTAGCGGTCGGGCCCTGCACCCGGGAGACATCCTCACCGCTTCCAACGGCAAGACCATCGAGGTCAACAACACCGATGCCGAGGGCCGTCTCACCCTGGCTGATGCCCTGGTGTTTGCCGAGAAACTAGGGGTGGACGCCATTGTTGACCTAGCGACCTTGACCGGCGCCTGCGTCATTGCCCTAGGAGAGGAAATCGCCGGCCTCTTCACCCCCGACGAGCAGCTGGCCCAGGAGCTGCAGCAGGCAGCCAACCTCTCTGGCGAAAAGATCTGGCGCTTACCCCTGGAAGAGAGCTATTTCGAGGGCCTCAGCTCCACCGTAGCCGACATGAAAAACACCGGTCCTCGCTCTGGCGGCTCCATCACTGCCGCCCTCTTCCTTAAGCAATTTGTGGAGAAAACCCCCTGGGCCCACTTAGACATAGCTGGTCCCGTCTGGGCCGAAAAAGACTCGGGCTACACCAACAAAGGCGCCACTGGCTACGGCGTGCGCACCCTCGTGGAATGGGTCTTGGCACGGGAGATGGCAGCCGCCTCCTCCTAGCATGGTTCACCACTCCCGAAGCTCTGCCTGTTGCGTAGGCGGGTCTTGAACGATCCCCAGAGTAAGGCTTTGTCTCTCCAGAAAAGGAGGGCTCTGCTGGAGGGCTTGCAGGGTCACCAGCCGCGGACTTTCTTCCTCTTGAGGTAAGGCGCTGCTATGCTAGGTCCGCTGCAAGAGAGGCTGCTACAGACCTGCCCTCCGACGATTGATGGAGTGGGAGCCAACCCAGAAAGTTGGCTCTGCAAAGGAACTGACACGATATGTGCTACTCGACTTTGACCGCTGCAAACTTCTGAGCTGCAATTGGGGGAGTCGAAGAGTTAGTAACCGTTACCAGTGCAGCAAAAGAAAAGCCGATTGGGTGTAGCTCAACAGTCTCACCCAAGATGGTCTTGGACATTCATACAAGCCAGGCATGTATCGTCTACTTAACTGTAATGTTCACACGTGCCTGCGCCGAGATAGGAGGACTAGAAGAGTCCGTAACAGTCACCAATGTCAAGAGAGTAGAGCCAATGGGAGGAGTGTCTTTGGTGGCTGGACACTGCACCTTGATTGCCCCCGTTGGCCTGTCAAACGAAAAGCCAGCTGGCGGTGGAGGTTCAGGCTCTGCCTTGAAAGTTAGGGGGTTAAGGACTTTACCTTGGGTGGTAATTTGTGGATTTACGATGACTAGCTTACCAAGGTTGTTGGTGCAATCTACTGAATCCCCATATTTAAGCTCGATAGAACCTACAGCTGATTTCACAGGAATCACAAAGTTAATATCACTGGTCAGGAAGTTGCTGGCAGTAGTTAAGGATGGGTTAAGCTTAATAGTGATGGAGCCAGTGAATACCCCGTCCGTTAGTCGAATAACTCCGAATTGTTGAGGCCCTTTGCTACCTTCCTTAAAGAGGAGAGTAGAGGTCGAAACAGTGAACGGAGCGCCCGCCCCAAAGGGGTTAGGAGTTCCGCTGACATCCAAAACAACCTGCCCACCAATCGGAGGGGCATCGAGTTTGACCTCGACAACCTTGGTAGCCCCAACTATGTCATTATCGAGAAACTCTATCGTCGAAGGGGTAACCGTAATGGTAGGCGGCGCTTTCTGCAATACCTTAACCGGCACAAGAACATTCACACTGCCCACCGGGTAATTGACAGCTGTTGTGGCAGGGTCGCGGGTAACTATTATGGTGGCATTGCCTTCCTGAGTGGCCGGGATCAAACGAGTTAACCCAACTTTGGGTGTATCTGGGGATCCCGGTGGAATGACGACGGTTACAAAAGAGGCAGCCGTTGTAGAAATGCCCACCACCTGCGGGTTGCTGCTTTCCACTTTCAACACCAAACTGCCGTTGGCCGGAGGAGCAGAAGGCGTAAGCGTGAGAGTTTCTATGGAGCCAACAGTTGTCCCTGAGTCAAACGTAACTTTTTCCGGCGTAACGCTAACTTTCTCAACAGGGAACGGAGGGGGGGGAGGAGGAGGGAAAGGAGTAGAAGGAACAGGGATCTCCGCCTTAATGGTAGGGAGAGGAGCGGGAGAGGGGATGGGAGGAATGGTTGGGGCCGCAACGGGAGTTTGGATGACAACAGTGGGAGCCGGCAAAGGGATCCCTGGGGCTATAGGAGGTAAACCCACCTCAGTGCCTCCGGTAGGTACGCTGGGCGTTTGCGGCGGAATGATCGGCCCAGGAACAAAGCTAGTGGCGCTTTTGTCGTTGGATTGCTGACAGCCGATCAAGCTTGCCGTAGTGAAGAAAACAGCCCCCGCGCTGCCTAAAGCCCGCAACCAACTTCTTTCAGTCTTGAACTTTTGCACCTTCATTTCCTGCCACCTTCGCTTACAAAACGGAAGTCCTCTCCAAAGCCGCATCACCATTGGCTGCTAGTTAGCTACTAGAGTGATGGGAGGAGCTGCACTGGGTAGAGTCTGATTGTTCGACACAAGCGGCAATGTGTAGATCCCAGGAGCCGTTGCTTGAATGGAGACGTTCACCTCGCAAGTAGCACCTGCTGCCAGAACTCCGCCCGAAAGGTTGATGATCCTTGTTCCCGGTATTGCGCCCAAAGTGCCGCCACAGGTATTGGTGAGGTTGGGCGGATTGGCAACAAGCAACCCTGCAGGCAGGCTATCCGTAAAGCTGAGGCCAGTCAGTTGGATCCCTGAGTTGTTGGTGATTGTGAAGCTTAGGGTTACGGGAACACCCACTGAGGTTGTGGAAGGACTGAAGCTCTTAGTAAACGTCGGGGCAGCCAAGGGGCCTGGGGGCAAGCCAACGATGCTGGGAGAGGGATTGGGAGTGGGCAGGGGCGGGATCGTCGGCGCCGACACAGGAGGGGGCACAAGAGGGCTGGGTTGACCTGGGGGAACAGATCCAATCGGAGGAGTGGATGGCAGCCCTACCCCCGTTCCTCCGGGTTCCGTATTCGGGTTTTGCACACCAATCATTGGCCCTGGCAAAAAACTTGTAACATTTTTATCCTTAGCCTGTTGACACCCAATAAGAGTCAAAGACATCAACACAAGCGAGGTTCCACCTATTGCCAGTGTTTTAAACTTAATTATCACCACACCCTCTCACACTCACTTAAGTTCTCAACTAAGCCTTTAACTCATTTGGCAAGCCATTGCTGGGATTACCTTCTCTACAGATTTCCACAAGCAGGAACCTGAGAGCCACGAATTTCTGTTCGGCTTTCTTCTCCACTAAATATAGAATCGTCAACTCTTAGCACCTGACCAAAACTATCACGAATAGTTAAGATGATCAGAATGTCATCACCAGTCAGCTCGTCTTCGATCTGAACCTGCCCCTGTGCATCAACTCTACGAACGCCACGAATGGCTTTAGAAAGAATTCTGAGATCATTAAAGTAGCGGGGATCCGTCGGAAAAGTAAAGCTAAAGGTAATTCCCGCCGCATCAAGGAATGTATTTCCTCTGCCAATCAATAGATTCTTAAATTGTTCTAAAGCAGTTGGGAGTATAACATCTGTCACGTCTGTTCCACAGGTGATGTTTAAAACCTGTACATCAACGCTAGCAATGCCCCCACGCACGATCAAACCAGTTATATCGATCTTATAGGATAGCGATGCAAACGGCTGGTCGACGTTGAAGCCGCCCCCTGGCCCAAATTGAGGCGGATCCGGCAGATCGGGTTGAACTGGCGGCGGGGTGATGGGGGCAAAGTCCGGCCCGGGGCGGAAGGTGATGGGCGTGAGGTTGGGCGCAATCGTGGGGGCCACGGCCACGGGAGGAGGCGTGGATCCATCGGCAGTCAAGAGGGGCGGCAGCCCGCTGGTAGTCTCGCTGCTGCAACCAGTGGTCAGGGCCAGCGAAGCCCAAGTTGCCAGAAGGGAAAGGCCACCACGGCCAAGGGCTGAACCAGAACGTCGTTTCATCGGGGAAGTCTCCACTCACTCACACCACAGCAAGTTCTTCCAACTGCGTCCAGCCGAGATCCACTGAATCTGCCCATGTGCATTGGCAAGATTACGTGGAGATCCCGTTTCAAGGGGGAATGTCTGCCGTTAGTTCTACTGCATCTCAGAGCGTTGTCAAGCCAGCGGCAAAGCAAATCCAGGAAATTTTCCTGGAAGTGGCCCATCCCCTAGATATGGGGTATCATAGCCTCGAGCAGGGGCAACCAGCCTACCTGTAGCGTTGGGGGTTGGGTGCCTTCCCCTCCATTTTGTGTGTGAATTTCCCCAGATTAGGGTGTGTGAGGCAGTGCCGTATGAACTTCAAAGGTCGATCATTGGCAGTGTTGTGTGGGGTTTTGCTCTTAGGGGGCTGCGGCGAGGTTAATGAGGCGCCAACCCTACCTGGGCCTGTCCAGGTGGATCCCACAGCGTTTGTCTCGGCCCAGGAGTATCGCTTTACCCCCGGCTCGGTGCTGGAGACCACCAGCCTCCGCTTAGACTATGTCAATCCGAGGTTTGACAACGGGATCCCTGTGCGCACCAACCCCCTCCAAGGCAGCGGTGAAGCTCGCATCGCCAATGTTGAAGCCCGCATCTTGCCTGTGAACGAGATCCCAGCCAATGAACTGACAATCGACTCCACCCTTCGCTCCAGCACGCTGGCCATCCAAATTGGGCGAACCACACCGCTGGTGAATATCACTGCCTTTGGACCCAACGACGGCAGGCTATCTACGCAATTCAATATCGCCGGGCTGGTTGCAATTTCGACCCTCCCCAACGACCAGCGCATTCGGGTGAATACCACCTTCAGGGCTATCCGAGATGACGGCACTGCTTTAACGCTCACCGTGCGCCGCATTTTGGTGAGTAGAAATGGTAATCAAGTCGTCCTGGAGGGAGATTCTTCCCTGATTGTCCCCACTGTGGGTGTATTGTTTGAAAACGGTGGCCCTGGCCCCGGTGGTGAGATTTTGGCGCCTGGCTCCTTTGTCAACCCTCCTCCACCCCAAGGTCCTGTAGTCGCTATTCTCCAAACAGGCAGTTTCTCCGCGAGCTTTGTGGTGCGGCAGCGGGGGGTTGCGGGCGATGGCACTCCTGAGGATGCCTTGGCTCTCTTTGCCCGCCTGAACTTCCGGCCCAACCAGGCGGAGATTGTCTATCGCCCTGCCCAGGTGGGTACGCAGTCGGTACTGTTCGCTCCGGATCCCACTCGTCCAAACATCTTGCCCAATCAGTTGGTTCGCATCCGCCGCTTACTGAACGGTCGTGTTCAAGCGGAGTTTGATCCGGCCAACACCAGCACAGTTCTCAACTTTGTGCAGGTTAGCCCCCCACCGCGACCTTTCCCCACACCGATACCGCAATTGCCGGTTCCTGATCGTCCGGGTGCCCCAACAGTCTTTGATTACTTTTTCTCATTGCGCACAGAGCGCTCTACAGGTACCTTACCCGGCTCGCCCGTGGAAGGAAGCAACCCTGAGCCCGTTATCCTTCAAGGCATTGTACCTACCACAGGAGATTTCGTCTTCCGTACCCTGGCCGGAGCACAATTGGCGGGGCCGTTTAACCGGCTTGATATTGGTGGGGGAACACAAAGAGGAAATCTGAACCTTGTCTTCGATTCAACGACCTCTGCTGAGCGCATTTCCGGCCAGTGGTTCCTGGAACAAGAGTTCCCCACCGGCAACATTGAAGGTGGGACGGAAGATGAACCAGGAAGTCCTGCTAGCCGGGAAGGGGCCATTTTGATCATCCGTGGGTTCTTTGATGGGGCTCAGGTACGGTTGTAATCTGAACAGCCCCGGTTGATCCCCAACCAGGGATCCGTTCCGGCTTGGCCCTTGTGGCTGAGCCTTTTTTGTCCGTTAAAGTTTCGGCAGATCGCTGATCACTACCTGTGCGCAGTTGTGGCCAGGGATCCCGGTCACTCCGCCTCCTGGGTGCGCCCCTGAGCCGCAGAGGTAAAGGCCGGGAATGGGGGATCGATAGTCGGCCAGGCCGGAGATGGGCCGTAGGTTGTAGCTTTGATCCGGCGTCATTTCCCCGTGAAAAATGCTGCCCCCCACAAGGCCGAAGCGGGCCTCCAGATCCACGGGCGACAACATCTGCCGTGCGATCACGGCGTTTTTAATGTTGGGGGCAAATTGGGCGATCTTGTCGATCACCCGATCGGCAAATTCTTCCCGCAGGCCATCGTTCCAGTCTCGCCCTTTGGGTTGGTAAGGCACAAACTGACAGAAACAGGAGAGGATGTGCTTGCCTGGGGGAGCCATTGTCGGGTCGGTGGGGGATTGGCTGTAGATCTCGATAAACGGATCCCGGGAAGGGATCCCGTACTTGCAGTCATCCCAAGCCCGCTCCAGATAGGCCACCGAGGGAGCAATGTCTACCGTGGCGGAACTGACCACTTCTGGGGGCACTTCAGCAGGGGCCGCTGTGTAGCGAGGCAATTCTTCCAGGGCCAAATTGAGCTTGTACACCGGGCCTGAGGTGCGGTAGTGCCGTTCTAGCCGGTCACGCAAGTCTGGGGGCAAAGAGGAGCAGAGTCGCAAAAAGGTGATCTGGGGATGGGCATTGGAGAGAACCGCCCGCGCCCGCACGGTTTCCCCCGATTCGAGGATAACCCCAGCGGCCTGCCCACTCTCCATCAAGATCTCCGCCACTGGAGCAGACGTGCGGATCTCCACCCCTAAGTCCAGAGCTGCCTTGGCCATCGCTTGGGTAATGGATCCCATCCCACCGCGCACATAGCCCCAGACCCCACGCGAGCCAATGGCCCGACCTACCGCATGGACTAGCCAAATGTAGGGCGTACCCGGAGTCATCGGCCCGGCAGAGGTGCCGATCAAAGATTGGGGAGCCATCGCCGCCTTGACCTGCTCCGACTCGAAGAACTCATCCAGGAGATCAGTGGTCGAGAGGAGCATGATGCGGCGGAAATCGTCTTCATAGCCAGCAGCTGCAAAGCGATCCGCCAGTTGCCCCAGTGAAATCGGCGGCTGCATTAAGGTTGGCTCCACCACCTCGTTCACCCGATCCCAAAACTCCTCCCAGCGGTCGTAGGCTTCCGCATCTTTGCGGGAAAACTTGGCAATTTCCGCTTTGCTCTTGGCGCGGTTATCGGCATACAGGAAGAGGTGCTGCCCATCCGGGAAGGGCATGAAATAGGAAGGTTGCTTGGCATAGACCTCAAAGCCATAGTCCGGCAGGCGCAGATCGCGGATGATCTCCGGGCGCAGCAAACTACAGGAGTAGGAAGCCACCGACACGCGAAAGCCTGGGTGAATTTCTTCCGTAATGGCAGCACCACCAACGGTGTGATAGCGCTCCAGCACCAGCACTTTTTGCCCGGCCTTGGCCAAATAGCAAGCGCTCACCAGCCCGTTGTGGCCGGCCCCAATCACCACCGCGTCGTAGCTCATCAACAATCCTTCTGCAAACGCTTCTCCACCCACAATACTCCTGCCAGCCAAGACTCGATCTGCCGGCAAGGGATCCCTGCCTTAACCGATGGAAAAAACCTGATCCAGACTCAACTCTCCAGCCCGGATCCCTGGGATCCCAACTTTCTCCTCGGGGGTGTAAGCCTCTCTTTTCTGGTAAACTCCCGACTCTATTGGCAAGCTGTACGTCTCTAGGCAGTTCTCTTGCAAGTTCAAGATCCAGTAGTTGGGGATCCCGGCTTTGGCGTAGAGTCCGAGTTTGACTTCCCGATCATAGGTAAGGGAAGAATCAGCCACTTCGATGATGAGATAGATGTCTTCAGGCTGAGGATGCCGAGAGCGGTACTCATCCTGCTGAAAGCGCACAATGGCAAAGTCGGGCTCCGGCTCGTGATTGGGGGGCAGTTGCACCGGATCCTGGGTGCGCACAATAGCTTGCTCCTGCACAAGGCCCACCAACAGTCGGTACAGGCGGCTACAGTAGGCGGCGTGCCTCTCCCCTTTCGTCATCTTTTGAACCAGGAGCCCGTCAATCAGCTCCAACTGATTGGGCTCTTCAATCTGTCCAGACTCAATCAGCCGATGAAACTCCTCAAAGGTATATCGCCTGATATAGGGATCCAATCGGGCGGCTAGAGTCATCGACCAAACTCATCAGACCCTAAACTTCATATCACCACTCTACCAACTCACAAAAAAGGGATCCCAAAATAATAGGGATCCCCTTAGGCTTATTCAAATCAGGATTAACCCGCTAGCCAAATTGGGAGGCTGTCGAGGCGATCACAAAGGCCGCGTAGGTCAACACGTAACCCACCGTGAAGTGAGCCAGGCCCACCAGACGACCTTGAACAATCGACAGAGCTACCGGCTTGTCCTTCCAGCGGATCAAGTTGGCCAAGGGGGTGCGCTCGTGCGCCCACACCAGCGTCTCGATCAGCTCTTGCCAGTAGCCGCGCCAGGAGATGAGGAACATGAACCCTGTCGCCCAGACCAGGTGGCCAAACAGGAACATCCAGGCCCAAACCGCCAGGTTATTCATCCCGTAAGGGTTGTAGCCGTTGATCAACTGGGCAGAGTTGGCCCAGAGGTAGTCCCGCAGCCAGCCCATCAGGTAGGTGGAGTTCTCGTTGAACTGGGCGGTGTTGCCGCTCCAGATCCCCAGGTGCTTCCAGTGCCAGTAGAAGGTGACCCAGCCGATGGTGTTCAGCATCCAGAACATGGCCAGGTAGAAGGCATCCCAGGCGGAGATGTCGCAGGTGCCGCCCCGCCCCGGCCCGTCGCAGGGGAAGCTGTAGCCGAAGTCTTTTTTGTCCGGCATCAGCTTGGAGCCACGGGCATCCAACGCCCCTTTGACCAGGATCAACGTGGTGGTGTGCAGGCCCAGGGCAATGGCGTGGTGCACCAGGAAGTCGCCGGGGCCAATAGGCAGGAAGAGGAACCCATTGGGGTCGTTAATGGCTTGCAGCCAGCCTGGCAGCCACACGTTGCCGTGGTTGGGCCAAGCAGTGGAGGCAATGCTGTTGGGATCCGACAACAGCACGTTCATGCCATAGAGCATCTTGCCGTGGGAGGCCTGGATGAACTGGGCAAACACCGGCTCGATCAGGATCTGCTTCTCCGGCGTGCCGAAGGCCTGCATGACGTCGTTGTGGACGTACAGCCCCAGCGTGTGGAAGCCCAAGAACAGCGACACCCAGCTCAGGTGGGAGATGATCGCCTCCTTGTGATCCAGCACCCGCGCCAGCACGTTGTTCTTGTTGGCCTCCGGATCGTAGTCCCGCACCAGGAAGATGGCCCCGTGGGCAAAGGCCCCCACCATCAAGAAGCCAGCGATGTACTGGTGATGGGTGTAGAGAGCCGCCTCCGTGGTGTGATCCATCGACATGAACACGTAGGGGTTGAGGGCGTACATGTGCTGCGCCACCAGCGAGGTCACCACTCCCAAGCAGGCCAGCGCCAACGCCAACTGGAAGTGCAGGGAGTTGTTGACCGTGTCGTAGAGGCCCCTGTGCCCTTCGCCCAGCAGGCCCCCGAAGGGGGTGCCCTTCGGCGGGTTGTGGGCGCCCAGGATCTCGCGGATGCTGTGGCCGATGCCCCAGTTGGTGCGGTACATGTGCCCAGCCACGATGAAGATCACGGCAATGGCCAGGTGGTGGTGGGCCATGTCCGTCAGCCACAGGGACTGGGTGTTGGGGTTGAAGCCGCCCAAGAAGGTAAGGATGGCCGTGCCCGCCCCTTCTGCCGTGCCCCAGACGTGGTTGGCCGTGTCCGGGTTCTGGGCGTACACCCCCCAGTTGAGGGTGAAGAAAGGCTTTAGGCCTGCTGGGTGGGGCAGGGTGGTGAGGAAGTTGTCCCAACCTACGTGCTGACCGCGCGACTCAGGGATGGCCACATGGATCAGGTGGCCCGCCCAAGCCAAGGAGCTGACGCCAAACAGGCCGGCCAAGTGGTGGTTGAGGCGGGCTTCGGCGTTCTTAAACCAGCTCAGGCTAGGGCGGAAGCGAGGCTGCAGGTGCAGCCAGCCGGCAAACAGGAACACCGCTGCTAGTAGCAGTAGGCCAATGGCGCCGGCGTAGAGATCGCCGTTGGTGCGCAGGCCGATGGTGTTGAACCAGTAGTAGAGGCCGGAGTAAGCCGCGTTGACAGGGCCGCCGCCTCCAGGTTGGGTAAAGGCCTCCACCGCCGCCTTGCCGAACTGGGGATCCCAGATGGCGTGGGCGATGGGGGTAACCCCCGTGGGGTTGGCCACCCATTGTTCATAGTTGCCTTGCCAGGCGATGTGAAAGACGTTGCCAGAAGCCCACAGGAAGATGATCGCCAGATGGCCGAAGTGGGTGGCAAACAGCTTTTGGTAAAGCCGCTCCTCCGTCATGCCATCGTGGGTCTCGAAGTCGTGGGCGGTGGCAATGCCGTACCACAGACGCCGAGTGGTGGGATCGCTGGCCAGGTCTTGGCTGAATTGGGGAAAACGAGTTGCAGTAGTTGCCATGGTTTTCTCTTCCTCCTTGCCTTAGCCGAGTGCGGCAAACCGTGCCAGGAAGAACGCCCACGTGGTGACGATCCCGCCCAGCAGGTAGTGGGCCACACCGACCGCCCGACCCTGGATGATGCTCAGGGCGCGGGGTTGGATGGCCGGAGCGACTTTCAGTTTGTTATGGGCCCAGACGATGGACTCAATGAGCTCCTGCCAGTAGCCACGGCCGCTGAACAGGAACATCAAGCTGAAGGCCCAGACGAAGTGGGCACCCAGGAAGAGCAACCCATAGGCCGACAGCTCCGAGCCGTAGGAGTTGATCACCTGCACCGATTGCGCCCACAGGAAGTCCCGCAGCCAGCCGTTGATGTTGATGGCGCTGGTTGCGAAGTTGCCGCCCGTGATGTGCTCGATCGTGCCATCGGGGTTGACGGTGCCCCAGATGTCGCTCTGCATCTTCCAGCTGAAGTGGAAGATCACAATCGAGATGGCGTTGTACATCCAGAACAGCCCCAGGAACACGTGATCCCAGCCGGAGACCTGGCAGGTGCCGCCGCGGCCCGGGCCATCGCAGGGGAAGCGGAAGCCCAGCTTGGCCTTATCGGGGATCAGGCGGGAAGAGCGGGCAAACAGCACCCCCTTGAGCAGGATCAGCACGGTGATGTGGATGGTCATGGCGTGGATGTGGTGCACCATGAAGTCCGCCGTGCCCAACACCATCGGCATCATCGACACCTTGCCGCCCACAGCCACCACGTCGCCGCCGAAGATGGGGCTGACCGAAGCGCCCACATAGGGAGCGGTGCTGGCGATGGCCTTAGTGTGCAGGGATTGAATCCACTGGGCAAAGATGGGCTGCAGTTGGATGCCGGTGTCCGAGAACATGTCCTGCGGACGGCCCAGCGCCTGCATCGTGTCGTTGTGGACGTAGAAGCCGAAGGCGTGGAAGCCCAGGAACAGGCACACCCAGTTCAGGTGGCTGATGATGGCGTCGCGGTGGCGGATCACCCGATCCAAGACGTTGTTGCGGTTCACCGCCGGGTCATAGTCGCGAACCATGTAGATGGCCCCGTGGGCAGCGCCGCCAACGATGAAGATGCCGCCTATCCACATGTGGTGGGTAAAGAGGGAGATCTGGGTGGCGTAGTCGATGCCCATGTAGGGGTAGGGGTTCATGGCGTACATGTGCTGCGCCACGATGATGCTCAGGGATCCCACCATGGCCAAGTTAATGGCCAGTTGGGCGTGCCAGGAGCTGGTCAGCACTTCGTAGAGACCCTTGTGGCCCTCGCCGGTGAAGGGGCCCTTGTGGGCTTCCAGGATCTCTTTGATGGAGTGGCCGATGCTCCAGTTGGTGCGGTACATGTGGCCGGCCACGATAAAGAGCACGGCAATGGCCAGGTGGTGGTGGGCCTGATCCGTCAGCCAGAGGGCGCCCGTTTGCGGATCCAGGCCACCCTTGAAGGTGAGGAACTCCGCGTACTTGCCCCAGTCCAACGTAAAGAAAGGCACCACCCCGCTGAAGAGGCCCCAATCCACGCTGGGGAACATCTCCTTCATCAGGGCCGGCTTGAGGATGAACTCGTGGGGCAGAGGGATCTGAGCCGCCGGCACGCCCGCATCCAACATCTTGTTGATGGGGATGGCCACGTGGATTTGGTGACCGGCCCAGGCCAGCGAGCCCAGCCCCAGCAGGCCCGCCAGGTGGTGGTTGAGCATCGACTCCACGTTTTGGAACCACTCCAGCTTGGGAGCCCGCTTGTGGTAGTGGAACCAGCCGGCGAACAGGCAGAGGCCAGCCATCACCAGACCGCCGATAGCGGTGCAGAGGAGTTGAAACTCATTGGTGATGCCGGCAGCTCGCCAGAGGTGGAATAGACCCGACGTGATGCGGATCCCTTCAAAGCCGCCGCCCACATCGCCGTTGAGGATCTCCTGGCCGAAGATGGGCCAGACCACTTGGGCGCTGGGCTTGATGTTAATCGGATCCGCCAGCCAAGCAGAATAGTTGGAGAACTGAGCTCCGTGGTAGTACATGCCGCTCAGCCAGACAAAGACCACCGCCAGGTGGCCGAAGTGAGCGGAGAAGATCTTCCGAGAGACGTCTTCTAAGTCGCTGGTGTGACTGTCGAAGTCATGAGCAAGAGCATGGAGGTTCCAGATCCAGGTCGTGGTCTTGGGCCCACGCGCCAGGCTGCGATCGAAGTGCCCCGGCTTGGCCCACTTCTCAAATGAGGTGGGGACCGGATCGATATCCACCGAAACCTTGACCTTTGGCTCTCGCTCCTTTGGCGTAGTTGTCATCAAGAACTCCTCTCTTGCGACAAGGAACGAAGCGCTCCCGCCTGTCTGCAGCCGTGAAGCTCGGGGATCTCTCCCAAGGCGGGATTTACCTGGCATTATAGGTCAGCCTTTGTAACCCCCCCGTCGCTTCACAATAATTAAACCAGGGATCCCTTGCCCTATCGGAGTTAGGGTTGCTTGGCAATCGTTTCTCCAATAAAGATGTAAATATATGTAACGAACTTTCACCAACCCAAGCTGTGCCCATGAAAGGTTGGAACTGGGCAACAGGCAGCGCGGCGGGGCGGCGCCTAGCTCTAGGGGTGGCAACCCGAGCAAAGCCGCAAATGGCCGGGAAGGGATCCCTATATCTAGTTGAGCACTGAGGTTTGTCTGCTAAACTGTGGGCAATTTGCTGGCAGGTTCGGGCGATGGCCACTTCCACCTGCACCTTTTTGCACCTGGCCGATGTGCATCTGGGCTACGACCGCTACAACAGCCCGGAGCGGAGCAAAGATTTCTTTTTGGCCTTTCGGGATGTGGTGCGCCGCCATGCCATCCAGAACCCGGTGGATTTTGTCCTCATTGCCGGGGATCTGTTTGAGCACCGGCAAATTCAGCCCGGTGTCCTCAACCAAGCCCAGATTGTCTTGCGGGAGCTGAAGCAGGCCGGGATCCCCGTCTTGGCCATTGAGGGCAACCACGACAGCCGCCCCTACGGTGTCAAGACCAGTTGGCTGCGCTACCTGGCCGATCACGGCGACCTGATCCTGCTGGAGCCGGAAGCAGGCGAGGAGGGTTTAGAGCTGCGCCCCTGGTCAGGTGGGCGGGGGGGCTATCTGGATCTGCCCTGTGGGGTGCGGGTGATCGGATCCCAGTGGTATGGGTCGGCGGCCCCCAAGTCGATTGAGCAGTTGGCGGCGGCCATTCGCCGGTTGCCCCCTGGCCCTGAGCGGGTGGTGCTCATGTTCCACCACGGCCTGGAAGGCCAAATTGCTCGCTACCAGGGCGCCTTGCGCTACCGGGATCTGCTGCCTTTGCGGGAGGCAGGGGTGGGCTATTTAGCCTTGGGACATATCCACAAAAGCTATACAGAAGAAGGCTGGATCTTCAATCCGGGATCCCTGGAGGCTAACAGTACTGCCGAGTGGGACTTTCCGCGGGGAGCCTACCGCGTCCGCTGGGGAGAGGGCCCGCCTCAGGCTGAGCTGGTGCAGGACTACTACCGGCGGCCTCACCGACGGATCTCTCTTGAGGCCAAGGGCCGGGAAACGCCCGAAGAGATTGCTGCAGCCGCAATTGCCTTGGCCAAGGGATCCGACCTTCCCGAAGGTGGGCCAGCGCCAATGGTGGAGTTTCGGCTGGCGGGGCAGGTGGGCTTTGCCAAGCACGAGTTGGATAGCCGCGCCCTGCAGCAGCAGATTCAGCAGCTTACCGGTGCCCTGCTGGTTCTCTTCCGCTTCGAAGCCACTACTTTGGAGATCGGGTCGGCTGCTCTTTCCCTCGAAGAAGAAGGGCGCAGGCTGCAAATTGAAGAGAAAATCTACAGGGATCTGCTGAGCAGCCATGCCCACTACCGCAAGCGCAGCGAAGAGCTGGCACGGTTACTCTTAGATCTCAAAGAGAAAATCTTAGATGAGCAAGGCGAAGCGGAAGTGTACGCTCACCTGAGCGGCGCCTTTCTGGGGGAAGAAGACTGACCATGCGGATCCTCTCTTTGGCTCTGCAGAACTTCAAGTCTCATGAGGACGCCTTCTTCGAGTTTGAGCCCGGTATCAACGCCATTTGTGGAGAAAATGGAGCAGGCAAAACCAGCATTCTAGAGGCCATCGCCTGGGTTTTGTTTGACTACTGCCCCTACAACCAAGAAGAACTCATCCGCACAGGGGCCAGCGATGCGGTGGCTACTGTCCAGTTTATCTCCCAGTGGGATCAGCGCACCTACGACGTTCGCCGCAGTGTCAGGCAGGGATATCGCCTCTTCGATCCGCAATTGAAGCAGCGCCTAGATTACGAGCGCAAGGCAGATGTGCTAGCGTGGCTGAGGCAACATTTGGGTGTGCCCGCCGGTACTGATTTGGCGCGGCTCTTTGCTACAACGATTGGGGTGCCCCAGGGCACTTTCACAGCAGATTTTCTCAAAACCAGTCGGGAGCGGAAAGAAGTTTTCGACCGCATCTTGAAGGTAGAAGAGTACCAGCAAGTTGCAAAGGATCTGCTGGCAGTTGAAAAATACAGCGAGGCGCAAGTTCTGGCCGTCAAGCATCAAATTGAGCTGCTCCATCAACAGATGCAAGACTGGGATCCGCTGCAAGTAGAGCAGCAGAGAATCGAGCAAGAACTGAGCCACTGGCAGGAGCGCTTAAGCCACCATACCCATACCTTGGCCGAGGTGAAGCTGGAGCTGGAGCGGCTGGAGAAGCTGCTTGAGCAAATCCAAACGCTCGACCGGCAAATTGCTCAACTGGAGCAAGAGGGATCCCTGCTGGCAGTAGCCCTTGAGCAAGCCGAAAAGCTGTGGGCAGAGGCCCAGCGAGCGCAGGCACAACAACAGCACCACCAAGAGGGATCTCAGCGCTTTTTGGCCATAGAAGATCGGTTGCGGGAGCTGGAAAAGCAACGGCAGCAGCGCCTGGAGTGGCTGAAGCGGCGGGAGGCCCTGCTCTCGCAAAAGCAGAACCTCGAAAACCAACTGGCGAGGCTGCAGGAAAAACTCAGCCAACAACAGCGCTGCAAGCAGGAGCTAGAGGAGCTGGCTCCCCAAATTCAAGCCCAAGAGGAGCTAGAGCGCCGGCAAAGCCATTGGGCTCAGCAGCTCGACACCTTGCTCCAACTGCACCGCGAATGGGAGCAGCTTCAGGGAGAATGGTCAGCCCACGCCGGGCGCTGTCAACTGCTGCAAAGCCGCGTCCAAGAGGCTGAACAGGCGCAGGCCATCTGTCAACAGCACGAATCGGCCTACAGGCGTTATCTGGAGTTGGAGGCTTGGGTGGCAGAGCAAGAGGCGTTGCGACGAACACGGCAGACCTTGACAGCTCAGCGGGAAACTTTACGGCAGCAGCTCCACCAACTCCAACTGCGAGAATCTGAATATCGACAGCAGCTCCAACTCTTCCAGAAAATCGAGGAGGAAAAGCTACACCTGCAAACGCTCTGCGAAAAGCAAACCGTCCTGGAACAACGGTACTCTCAAATTGGCCAGAAGTTGGCCTCTTTTCAGGCCCTGCGCCTAGAGCTAAGACAGAGAGAAACAGAACAGGAACAGGGCCGGGCCCAGTTGGAACAGTTGCGGCTGCAGCTTCGACAGCGACAGGCCGATCGAGAGCACGTAGCCAAGATTCCCCTCCTGGAGGCTCAACAAGAGCGACTGCAAACTCAGCTCAGCCGCCTAGCCGCGGCGCGGCAATTTCAGCGGGAACTCCAAGCCCTTTTCGAGCAGGGCTCTCACCAACTGGCCCAGCACAACCGCAGCATTCAAACTCTTGTGGAGGAGCTGGCCGCTTGCCAACAGAGTTATCCGCAACTCCAACCTCTATGGCAGCGGATCCCGCAAGTTCTGGCCCAGTCTTCAGCCCTCAGCCAACAGTTACTGCAATCCATCCAACAAATCCTACAGGATCTTTCCCCCCAAACTTGCGAGCCTCAGCTACGCCAGCAACTGGCTGATATCCAGGAGCAACTCAAGACTTTGCAGCCCCTGCTGGGCTTAACGGCGCAGATTCCCGAGTTAGAAGCTCAAATTCAACAGTTGCTGCAATGGCAAAACGAACGCCAGAGCAAAATTGAGGATCTTCAGTGGAGCCTCGAGGCAGAGCCAGACTTTCTTCGGCAACAACAGGAAATTGGCCAAGCGCTGCAGGCACTGGGGGATCCCAGGGGGCAAATCCAGCGCCTGGAAAAGGAGCTCAACAATAAGCCGAGAGTTGAGCAAGAGTACCAGCAAGTTGTAGCCAGCATCCAGCAACTTCAACAACAGATACAAGCCCTAGAGCAGCAGCTTCAGCCCCTTGCCGATCTAGACGAGAGAATTGCCGCTTTACGGGAGGAGCAGAGTTGCCATCGCAACAGCTATGAAACCGTTATCCGTATGCAACCACTTGTCCAAAGTTTGCCACAACGAAAAGATGAACTGCAAACAGCTCAGTTGGCTCTAGAACAGATCCAGCAAGCTAAGCAGGAAAAACAAGCCCAAATTGATCGCTGGGAGAAAATAGAGGGATCCAAAGATTACCTGCAAGCCCAAATTGTAAAAGCCGCCGAAACCTTGAAGTCCCTGGGGGATCCGAGAAGCCGGGCTGAGTGGCTGAAAGCGGAGCTCAAGCTGGAAAGACAGTACCTGCAAACGCAGGCAGGTTGCCTACAGCAAATCCAGGATTTGGAGGCAGCACTCCGCCCCCTCGAGGAAGCGCTGCTGCAAACCGAACACCTGGATCGAGAGCTGGGATCCCTGCAAGAACAGCGCGAACACTACCGAGCGGATCACGAGCAATATCTAGGTCTGGAGCCTATTGCCAAACTGCTCCCCCAACGAGAACGGAAGCTCAGTGAACTGAAGGCGCAACAGCAAGCATTGCAAACCCAACTGTCCCAATTGCGGGCACAGCGGGATCCTTTGGCTTCCCTCTATCAGCCTCAGGAGCACCAACGTCTGCGCTCCCTTTTGCAGGCCACCGAAATTCAAAAGGCCGAGGCTCAAGCTCGCCTGGAAAGCCTTGCCCCTCAACTACAGAAAATCCAGGAAAGGTTACAGCAACTGGAGCGGGTGAGAGAAACCTTAAAACAAGTCGAGACGCAACGAATCGAGAAAGAGCGTCTGCATCGCTTCATTAAGTTTAGCCGAGATACCTACAAAAAGGCTGGCCCTCAAATTACCCAATACTATCTACAGCAGATCAACAACATTGCCGATCACCTCTTCCGGGAAATCCTCAACCGCCCCAATGTTGCCCTCACCTGGGAGGCCGACTACGAGATCCGCGTTCAAGAGGGAGGCGGCCCCAAACGACGTTTTGCCAGCCTTTCTGGAGGAGAGCAGATGTCGGCAGCTCTGGCAGTTCGCCTAGCCTTGCTCAAGGTGTTAGGACAGTTGGATATTGCCTTCTTCGACGAGCCCACCACCAACATGGACGCCCAGCGCCGACAGCGATTGGCCGAGTCCATTACCAATTTGCGCTCTTTTGAGCAGCTATTTGTGATCAGCCACGACGATACCTTTGAGCAAGTAACGGAGAACATCATTCGGGTGGAGAGGCACGCTGGCTCTGGCCAGATGAGGAGGGATCCCACCTATGGTATTTAGAGCTGACCGGGTTCTAGCAGTATTGCAGCAAAAGCGGGAGGCTTTCGTCACTTTTGATCAAGGGCTATCGGAGCGCAGAGAGGGATATCGGCAGGCCATGGAAAGATTGTGCCAGTGGTCGAGCGCAGAGATTGCCGAAAAAATAGCGCCCTTGGACTTTCCGGGTGCTCTACCTACTCAAGAGTGGGATCTTTACTCCAGTTGGTCAGTTCCTTTTGAACAGGCATGGACTAGCCATGAGGAAAGCGATGAATGGGCAAGGTCGATTATTAAAAATATTTCCACCTTTGCAGTAGATGGATCCCAAATCTATCCCAGCAAGGATCTGTCAATTCCGGTGGCCTTGGTGCAGATCGGCTGGTATGAGAATCATCACTGTGCCCAAGGCCTGTACGAAAAAGATATTCAAGTCGATGTACTGACTCCAAAGGATTTGGGATCCGATAGCAGCGGCGAGCCCAAAGAGCGCGTCGTCAACATGCGTCGCTTCCAAATGGAAACAGAAAAGCTGGTGGAATATATCCGGGGAGCTCAGCCTGGATCCCGAAAGTTGGCCTTTTTAGATGGGGCTCTGGTGGCTACCTTTGCGGAAGCCCTTGAGCCAGAAAGCCGAGATTTCTACGTACAATGTTTACTCCAGGTGCTGCGGGCCAGCGAGCAAAACCAGATCCCTGTTGTGGCCTACATCGACACTACCTATACCTCAGATCTGGTGACATTGCTGCGGCATTGCTTCGATCTTCCTGAAGCTCCTCAGCTTCACGATGCCCAACTCCTCAGCCCGTGGCTGGAGTGGGGGGAGCGCACCCCTTTTTTTATCTGTGCTCGCGGCGGCAGCCTTAACCCTCAAGATGGGATCCTCAACTCTTACCAAGAAATGCGAGAGCGAGTGGGATTTGTTTATTTGCGCACCAACGACAACTTTCCGGCCCGGCTGGAGATACCGGTTTGGGTTTACGAGGCAGGACTTTTGGACTGGGTCGTGGATCTGGTGCGCTGCGAGGTCATCATTGGTAGAGGCTATCCCTATGTGTTAGAGACAGCCGATCAAATAGCCGTTATTCGCAATGAGGATCGCAACCTTTTCCTGCGCCTGATGCAAGATTGGGCAAGCCGCGAGAAGCTCAACCTCAGGTTATCTCGGAAAACGGTGAGTAAACTGCAGCGGAGGCGAGTCCGATGAGATTGGGCAAGGTGGTTCGCTCCAACAATCACTGCGACTACGTAGTGCAGGTGGATGACGCCCTAGAAGTCAAAAATCCTCCCTCTCCTGATGACTATGGCTTTGGCAGCTTTGTTAAGCTGGAGAATGATCAACGGCACTGGGCTGTAGGTCTGGTCTATAACACCCAAATTGTAAACCCGCTCTTTCTCAACTCCGGCCCGCGCCTCTCCAGCCAGCCGGATCCCTATTTTTCCCCCGATTTACAAAACGAGGTGCGCACGCTGCTTTCGGTGGTTCTCATCGGAGCTTTGGACGAAGAGCGGGGCTGTGGCCGGCAAGGGATCCCGCGCGTGGTGGTGCCTGTGAACACGCCCGTTTTTCGCATGAGCCAAGAAGAAATCCTACGTTTTCACCAAGATCCCCAAGGTCAAACCCAATTTTCGTATTATGGATTGCTCTTGAGCAGCGGCGGCAACTTTGCCGACCACCTTGTTTATCAAGTCTTGAATGATATCATACCCATGTTTTCCGATCCGGCTCAACGGCGGGCCCTGCAAATTCTAAGCAAAGAACTGGCCTGGAAAATGACCGTAGGAGCGATGCGCTGATGACCAAAAAAACTGTAGGGATCGCCCAGTCTCTTGACAATGGACACTATCCAAAAGCTGTCTTCTCCTCCGATGAAGAGGCCCCAGAAGTAATCGGCACTGTCAAGGGCCCCGGTGAAACCTCCAACCAGTATGTTTTTATCACCTCCAATACCCAAGCTGTAAGAGTAGGCGATTTTGTCTACTATGAGGTTCAGGATACCCAGTCCCAAACCCTGAAAATTCTCGGCAAGATCAGGCAAGTCCAGCTCTTGGATCACATTCCCGATCGCATCTTTGCCGACACCGAGATCGATCCCAGCACCATTGTGGCTTTGGTGGGCTTTACCCACCCCAACCCGGAAATCTACGCAGTTACCGTCGAGGTCATCGGCTATTTTCACCGCGCCATGGGCTTTATTAACCCCCGTCGCCCTCCGGATCCCGGTGCCAAAGTCTTTTTGGCCTCCAATCGTCTGCTGAAATCGATTTTGAACAAACGAGATGAAACAGCCGTTGGGGGCGCTCACTTGGGCAGCCTGTTGTTGCGCGACGAGGGAGCGGTGCCCGTGGTGCTGGATGTCAAGGAAATGGTTAGCACCCATCTGGCTATTTTGGCGGGGACGGGATCCGGAAAATCCTACACGGCGGGGGTCTTGATTGAAGAGCTGATGTTGCCCAAAAACCGGGCTGCTGTTCTCATTTTTGATCCCCATGGGGAATACCATACACTGGCAGAGATGCAGTCCCACCCCAAGTTTTTGGGCGAAGACGGCTACCGCCCTAAGGTTAAGGTTCTCTCCCCACAGGAAATCAAGATCCGCGTGTCTTCTCTCAACTTTTTCGATATCCTTACCCTCTTGCCAGAGACCACCGACCGGCAGAAATCTTTCCTAGAGAAAGCTTTCCGCAAGGTTACCCAGTTCAATCCACTACGTTGGACAATTCGGGATCTGATCGACACCGTCAACGAAGAAGATTCGGCAGAGGACGGATCCCGGGGATCCTCAGCCGCTGCTTTGGAGTGGAAGCTAGAGCAGATCGATCGCTCTCCCTACTTTAGCAATGTGGAACACCTGGCCCCCAAGGATTTGTTTGAGCCAGGGCAGGTAACCATTTTGCAGATGCACGAGATTAGCCAGGAAGAGCAGCAAGTCATTGCCGCCGCCATCCTGCGCCAGGCCAATTACGCCCGCATTAACACCCATAAAGGCAAGATCCAACCGGGGGATGAAAATTACCTGCCCTATCCTGTTTTTATCTTGTTGGAAGAGGCCCATCGCTTTGCCCCTGCCCACGAGCCCTCCCGCTGCAAGCAGGTGTTGCGCACCATTCTCAGCGAAGGGCGGAAGTTTGGCTTAGGAGTAGGTCTAATCACGCAACGCCCCGGCAAGCTGGACTCGGACATTCTATCGCAATGCATGAGCCAATTTTTGATGCGAATTGTCAACCCTTCCGATCAAGAAAATCTGCGCCACAGTGTTGAGGCTGCCGGACGGGATTTGTTACAGGAATTGCCGGCTTTGAGCAAGGGTCAGGTGATTGTCTCCGGCGTGTGTGTCAATACCCCTGTTCTGTGTAAAGTACGGCAGCGCTACACCCAGCATGGTGGCGAAACACTTGATATCCTCGGCTTGTGGCAAAATCACTTTCAGCCCCACCGACGACAGGATCGCGTAGCCCAATCTGCCCCTCTCAGGCCACGTTCTCAGCCTCAGGTGGTCGAGGGATTGAGCATTGACTAGAGATCGTTAAAAGCTGGGGTCAATTGGCAGCCGGCTATCCTGTCTATAAACGCTGAGCCAAAAAAATCTATGCAGCTTAGAATGGTTCATGTCCATGTCTAGATTGCAACGCTTCCCAACTGCTCTGGGATCCCAAGCTCTTTCCAATCAGGAGAGATAAGAGTTGCCGCTCAAAAATTTGAGCGATGGTTTGCTACCGGTGGAGAAGAAAGTCGTGGTGAAAAAGCAAGCTCTTTGGCGAGGCTGGGTGGGCATTGCCGCTGTGGCCCTGCTGGGATCCGGCCCTGCCTATGCCCAGTTGCGGCTGATCCCTGAGGCGGCGCGGCAGGTCTACGAGGCCTTGCCAGATCTGCCTCTGGAAAACACCTATACCCCCGTGAACCCCAATGACGGCGGCCCCGCGCCTGAGGAAGATACCTTGGTGCGGCGGATGATGGTCTATCACTTGCAGGTGGTCGGTCGCTCTCCTACCGACCGCTTTGACTGGCAACTGACGCTAGCAGACTATCTGGACGCCAACGAGCCGATAGTTGCCCAGCGCTACCCCGGTGCCGAGCGGCTGACGGTCAACCCCTATGCCCAAGACAAGGCAGCCGTGCAAGCCCTGAGCCGGCAACAGCGACAGGCCCTGCTGCGGGAGCTTGTGCTCGCCTTCGGCGGGGATCCCGATCCCAAGCCCCTGTACATTCCCGCCGACTTGAATCCTGTCCCCGCTCCTGCCACCCCAAAACCGCTGGAACGCTTGCCGATTCCCGGCGCTGGATCCGCCGACCTACTTCGGCCCTAGAGGGAGTCTCCCCTCACCCCCGGCCCCTCTCCCAGAGGGTATCCCTCACCCCCAGCCCCTCTCCCTGAGGGAGAGGGGAGCTAGGATTTGACGTAGCGAACGGCTTATTCAAATGGTCACAGCTTTTTTGGGAAGTGCCCCCTTTAATCCAAAGTCTTTCCAGTGTAGTTTTCAATGCAGCGCAAGAACAGCTCTACCCCAATGCCGAGGGCAGCTTCGTCAAAGTCAAAGCGGGGATGGTGATGGGGATAATCTAGCCCTTTGGCAGGGTTGGCGGATCCCAGGAAAAAGTAGCAGCCGGGCACCTCGTTGAGGAAAAACGAGACGTCCTCGCCGCCCATGGTCATCTCTGGAATAATCGCCGCTTCTGAACCGAACAGCTGGCGGGCGGCTTGTTCTACCAGGGCTGCCATGGCCGGGTCATTGTGAACCGCCGGATAGCCCCGCTCGTACTGGAACTCGTAGGTGGCCCCATAGGCTTGGCAAATGCCGGCCACGATTTCTTCTATACGTCTTGCAAGCAAATCCCGCACTTCCGGCTGAAAGCTGCGCACGGTGCCCCAAATTTCTGCCCGGGGAGCAATGACATTGAAGGTGTCGCCGGCCCGGAAGCGGCCCACCGTCACCACCGCCGGCTGCAGCGGATCCACGTTGCGGGAGACGATGGTCTGCAAAGCGCTCACAATGTGGGATCCCACCACAATGGCGTCCACCGTCTGCTGAGGAAGAGCGGCATGGCCACCGCGCCCAATGACCTCGATTTGAAAGCGATCGGCAAAGGCCATCGAGGGGCCGCTTTTGACGCCAATGGTGCCCAGAGGTCGGTTGTTCCACAGGTGTAAGCCGAGGATGGCTTCTACATCTGGGTTCTTCAGCACCCCCGCTTCCACCATTGGCTTGGCTCCGCCGGGGCCTTCTTCAGCAGGCTGGAAAATAACTTTGACGGTGCCTCTGAGGCTTTGGCGGTGCTGCTGCAGCAGCTTGGCGGTGCCCAGGGCAATGGCCGTGTGGCCATCATGGCCGCAGGCGTGCATAACGTTGGGGATGGCGGAACGGTATTCGACCTCGTTGGCCTCGTGAATGGGTAGGGCATCCATGTCGGCCCGCAGCGCCAAAACCGGCCCTGGCTCTTCTCCCGCGATGGTGGCCACAATGCCGGTGTGGGCGATGCCGGTCTGGTGCGGGATCCCCCAACTTCTCAGGCGGTGGCTGATGTAGGCGGCGGTTTGCTTCTCCTGGAAACCCAGCTCTGGATACTTGTGCAGGTGGCGGCGCCAGGTCACCAACTCCGGCTGTAAGGCTTGAACGGCAGGGCGAAGGGCGGGAACTTCCATGGCTATCCTAAAAAACGCTTAGACAAGAGTCAGCCTGGGGAAGATCTTCCTTCCCGGTTGGTTTCCTAGAAGCTGTTTAGAGTTACATGTCGATTCCGTCCAGTATGGCAAAAGTTTTGCCAGGGCTGTTTCTCCCTAGGCCCACCGGGATCCAGTTTCTGGCGGCAGATCTTGCCAGCGGCCCGGCCCCACGGCGCGCAACGCCTCTGGCAGGGAGATAGCTCCTGAGTAGAGGGCCTTGCCCAGAATGGCTCCGGCCAAACCCGGCAAGCTCAGCAGGGCAAGCAAATCGGTGAGCGAGCCAATCCCCCCGGAAGCGATAACCGGCAGGCGGGAGACAGCCAGGATCTGGCGCAACTGCTCTAGGTTGGGGCCGGCCAGGGTGCCGTCCCGGCCAATGTCGGTGTAGATGATCCCGGCAGCCCCTTGGGCTTGGACCCGTTGCACCAGCTCGGTGGCGGCTAGGGGAGTGGTGCTCAGCCAGCCGCGGGTGGCTACCTGACCTTGGCGGGCGTCGATCCCCACCCAGATGCGTCCCGGCAAAGCCTGGGTCATGGCCTCCAGCAGGGCGGGATCCTCTACAGCCACCGTGCCGACGATCACCCGCTCCACCCCCAAGTCCAGCAACTGCCGCGCCCGCTCCAGGGATCGGATCCCACCCCCCACCTGTACCGGGATGGCCAGTTTGCGGACAATGTCTGCAATGATGGGCAGGTTAACCGGATCCCCGCTTTTGGCCCCGTCCAGATCCACCACATGCAGGCGAGGCGCCCCTTGGGTGGCCCAGATTTCTGCCTGCTGGACGGGGTCGGCGGCCACCTGCTCGGCTTGGGCGTAATCGCCTTGGTAAAGACGCACGGCGCGGCCTTGTAAAAGGTCGATGGCGGGGATCACCTCGAGAAAGGCACTGGCGTGAGGCATGATGGGATCCCTGGAGAAGAGCTTTTCCAGTATCGCCTGAGTATTGACACTCCCACCGCCTAAAGGCGGGGGATGCTTACGCAGTCCACAAAAGAACCCGCAACGGCGTTGTCAAAGCGCCTCTAGACAG